>NZ_JAPWGV010000029.1:0-76696 GCF_027213915.1 Sulfitobacter sp. G21635-S1 | reverse complement strand
AGCCCGGGCCGCGCCCGACCCTCCCCCCGGGAGGGCGCTTTTGGTGACTTCTCGTATCACACTGACAACATTGATATTTGTAAGGGAGGCGCTCCGAATGCGCGTCTCAATGCGCCCTCCCAGGCTCGGGCGCGGCCCTTCGTTCGAAAACGGAACGCAAAGCGCAGAAGAACGATTTACCTCCGGCGGCAGCCGTTTCCGGGTTTGTCAGCAATCTGAAGCCCCGCATTCCATGTGGGGCTTGTTTGCATTTCAGCCGGCTGTCGCGATGGGAGAGCGCATTTGCCCCGCACACAGGGTTGGAACTTTATGGCGGTCCCCGAAGACGTTCAGCGCCCCTATGTCGGTTTTCCGAGCTGCCTTTGCTTTTGCTGATCGCATAGGGCGATAAAACCGTCCCGCTCTTTCAGATAGGACCGATATGCGATCAACCCGGACAGATAATGTTCGACATCGTCGATACGCACCCGAAAGCCGTGATGACGAATGAAAAAGCTTCCGGTGACAGAAGCCGGATTTCGGAAATACATCGCAACTTCGGGAAAAAAGAACCCATTGGTCAGATATTGCGCCCGATGTTCCATCGCTTCGCGAAACGCATGGAGATCCAGCGCGTCGATGACCGGGGCCAATGATGCGTCCTGCAGCGCTCTTTGCAGCAGCAGCCGGGTGGCACAACACAGTTCCAGCAGGGTCGGAAAGGTGGTGATCCGCTCGCGGATAAAGGGCAGGTAGTCCCGGACATTGCGGATACCGAAAGCGATGTACTTCGGGTCGGTGTAATGACGCGACAATTCGTTGACGCAATAGGCCAGCCAGTGATCGTTGTACTGCCAGTAATCCTTGTCGATGAAATAATCGACGGCACGCCGGGTCGCATCCAGCCAGCGCTGATCGCCCGTGGCACCGTAAAGCCGCATCAGCCCGAATGCGGCTTCTCCGTCATAATAGACCGTGCGAAAGTCCTCTTTCGGAGTCAGGGTGTCCGCATCCAATACGTGGCAAAAGCTACCGTCCGCCCGTTGCATCGACAAAATGCCGTTGCCCAGCCGACGCGCCAGCTCAAGAACGGTTCTGTCGCCTGTCACTTCGAAAAACTTGCAGCACGCCAGAATGGCAACGGCGTTGCCGCCAAGTTTTACTTCCCTGCCCGTGTCCATCAGAAAGGCGGAAGCGCCGTCCGGCCCCTTGCTGTATTTGACAAGGTTTTTCGCGATCTGCCTTAAAGACCGGTCAATGGCCGCGCGAAGATCATCTCTCTGCGTCAACTCATAGGCTTCACACAGCGCATAGGTGCTGCTGGCATGACGCAGGGTGTTGTAGTGGTTGATCGGACGGTCAAAGCAGGGATGCCTGCCATAATGGAACATGCCGTTTTCGTTCACCTGAGCGGCAAGATATCCGGCGCTTTCATCTATCAGAAAATCGAGATTGGCAGGCTGCATGATGTCGAAAATGCGCCGGCCGCCATTCGGCCCGGACGGTTCGAGGCTGACAATTTCGCCGCTGTCGCGGTCCCGAAACATCCCGTCAGTTGAGAAGAGATGGACGGTGTCCGTATCTTTGGGAACTTCAAACGTTTTGCCAAACCGCCTTTTCCAGTAGATCCCGAAGTTGTTGAGGTTGATTTCGCAATGCGGGACCTGCGCGCCCTGATAAAGCAGGGCGCTGCCGTTCAGTTCACCTTCGGTGATCGCATGCTGGAAATCCGCATCCAGTGACAGCCCCTTGCGGCTGTAGTTGCGTTTCACCTTCTGCATCGCGGCCTTGTAGGTAGCAAAGGATACCGCCTGTACCGAGGTCGCCCAGTCCAGGCGCAGATGACGCGCGCCAAGCATCTGCAAAGGGCCTTTTTCCTGCAGCGCTTCGCGCAATTCATCCAGCGATGAAGCCGTGATTGTTCTGACCCGCGCCCGGCTGTCCCCATCCGTCGCAGAAACAAAGACAACAAAACGCGGATAAGGCGCTGGAAGAGCGGATACCCGCGAGGCGAACTCATCCAGAAATTTCGATACGCCAGTGATTTTCATAAGGATTCAGCGTTCGCGGTTGGGATTTTTATCAGCTTGGGAATGTAAACACACATACCGCATGACCTGCACCCCTGAAAGGTCCGCGATTTGAGCTTGGCCTGTTCTCCAGCCGGGGAGACAGAGGATGAAGAGAGGCCGTATCAGCGATGGACGGTTCATTCACTGCCCGGCAGCGCATTGCGCAGCAATGTCACGAAAGGGGGCGATACGACATTCACCGATAACATCGGGGGTGAAACGGACCGCCGTTCACCAGTCCCCACCACATACGCAATCGGCCCCGGATTGCTCCGGGGCCGCTTTCTCACCATCTCAGCCAAAATAACCTTTTGAGACGCTCAGGTCATGTCGCGTGGCACATCACTGAAAATACGGCCAATTGAGAGACACTCCACAAAATTGGCCATTGATTTCATTGAACTTTCTAAGCAGCCCTGCAGGTAAAAGCGCCAGTCGGGTGGGTATAAAACTGCCAAAAATAGTTCGCTAGTTCCAACAAAAAACCGCCCAATCGGGCGGCTTCATCTCAGTATCAACAGTTTCTTGGGGCCCGGACCTACGAATCTACGAGCTCAAGAACCTCCTGCCGGACGTAGATCGCACGAAGCACGGTCTCCCGCGGCGCAATGGGTAAGATGCCCTCGATCGTCAGCTTCATGCTGGCACTCCTCGAGCCAATCCCCATCATCTCAGAATACTCTTTCAAAGTGATGTATCGCGTCGAAAACTCGGCCACCTCTTCGGCCGCAATCATACGCTGTTGGGCACTGCCCGAATTGCTGAAGAAATGCTCTGAGAAGAAGGGCTTCCAATCTGCATCACCAAGCGCCGAAAGTGCGTAGATGCTTTCGGGCGGAAGCCCCAACTTGCCAGAAGCCTGGTCGACAGTCATGAACCCAGCCGGCGGATTGTACGACATGGCGCGACGAACATCTTCCGGGTGGACGTGCAAGCTTTTAAACTTACGGCGCGGTTGGCACGCCTCAACTCGCTCCAAGACGCCATCAAGAATAGCGACGACGATATCGAGAGCTGGCCGGTGCAAGGCCTCCGCAGCGCCCGCAATGTCCAGGTAGCCCTTCGAAGGCCTCGGGACCTTGACCGCATTTTCCATCAACTTGGCCAGAAACGCCTCTGCGTCCTCTCGCGCCACGTTCGTCAGGACCCCACTGCAGGCCTCGCCCACCGGTACCAATCTCGGGATCGTGCCGGACCGCGTCAACTGCTCCGCCTGCCCCCGGGTGCAGTTCAGAAATGTTTCCAGTCTTTTGGTTGAAATCGAAGTTCGCATCCTTTCCGCTACGGTTTCCCCCGCCCGCGCATCGAAAACCTGATAGTGCAGGCTTCTTCCCTTTACATCCGCAATGAGCCCCGCATTGACCAAAGCAATCCGCAAGGCTTCCACTTGGACTCTGGCCTTGCCCGCCAGAGAATGGGTCGTATGCATACGCTGACGATCCACGGGTTCTCCCAGCACAATGACACCCTCCGAGACCGCGAAATGCTCCAGAATAAATTTCCGAAGCAAGCTTCGGAAGCTATTGGGATCCTTGTTTGGCTTACTGAGGTACGGCCACTGATACAGGCTGCCGAACGCTTTCGGCACACCTCCAATCCTTCCAGATTCCACATGCTGATCATAGATCACCTGAAAGGCCTTGAGCAGGCCCGCTGAACCAGCCTTTGCGTACTCGTAGCCCTCAACCTGCACAGCAATACGTTGATTTGGCGCGAGCTTTTCCAGATCGGCCCCTGGCTGCCCGATCAAGAGCATGCCCAGGAGTTCGCAAGCCCTGACGGCAACGTCTAGCGGTTGATCGTCAAGCCAATCCGGACCCTTCAAACCGGCGATCCGTTTCATCATATAGTCTTGGAGAGATGAAATTTCACAAGTCTCGGCTGAAGCAGCCAATCGATCCAACTCGGCCTCACTGTCAATGAACTCTGGCAGATTCTTGAAGCGGTCCGGGTAGGCATTAATGGACCGCCTCTTCAGAACCAGATTGTGCCGATGACAAACTTGGGTTGCCTTGATTTGCCATACGATGCGCCCGACTGGCATTCCGTCGGAGGGGCTACCTGGAGTCAAATCCTCAAGAAGGCATCTTGGGCAAAACCGACGGGCACCCGTATCAACGAATTCGGCCTGGACAAGTTGGCCACCAATACTGCGCCTCCGCTGCCCGTTGTGCAGAAAGGTCATGCGCTCCAGCCGCCAGACTTGCGCCCCAGTCAGGCGGGACACTCGCTCAATGGTCTTGGGCCCCGGCGCAAGAATTTCGTGCCGGGGCAGCTCGATCATGTCCAGAAACTTGGTCAAGGGTACATTGCCGTGAAACCGCGCCACACGGTTCAAATATGAGGTCATGCTTTCCCCGGGGCGTGCCTCGAGCTTGGGCAACAAAGTCATGATTAGGCCACCTTCTTCCGGTTGACCTTCTTGTGGACTGTGGGGCTCTGACTGACTTCCTCGCCTTCATCCTCCAGTTCGATGCCCATCCAGTCAGCCGCGGCGAAGACGTTGACCTCGATCGCGCATCCCTCACGAACGCCCCAGGCATCCTCGAAATGATGCACCTCCAGAGTCGAGGCGCCGTCGTAGAGCGCGCACTCAATGGCTTCGATGATACAGACGACACTGCGCCCGAACCGATACCGGCTGCCATGGATAAGCCGGTTGATGGTATCGTCATCAATCGCAACATCCAGCCCGGCCTTCGCGGCATACGCCCCGACCAGGCCCTTGATCCGCGCGTTGTCCACGCCAAACGCCAGAGGGGCTGGTCGAACTTTGGTGAACCGGCGATTTACCTGCGGGTCGATTCCTGTGATCGACCCAAGCCGTTCAGTTCCACTCAGCACAAGAACGACAGGGTGCTCGCCCTGCATCAGCCCTTTCAACATCTTGAACATGTTTTCTGTCTCGGCGCCCGAGGCGGATTTGAACATGTCATGCGCTTCGTCGATCCAGAGCAGCGTTGCCCCAATGACCTTCAGGCGATGACGCACCATATCCCACACGTCGTAGACACGCGTCCGATCGCTGACCTTGTCGACACCCATCTTCTTCAGGATGTCGACGCCGAGACTGCGCAAGGTCGCAGGGACCGCCACCTTCAAGTGGACATAGCGCGGTGCGCCAGTCTGGGGATTGTGGGCCAAGGGTGCAAAGTTCTTCAGGACTTCAACGATAGCCGTGGTTTTCCCTCCTCCGGACCCCTCGATAAAGGCGATCCCCTCGGTTTCCGTCCCACCGGTGCAGCGGACAGGAAGATGCGTGAGTTCTCCGTCCTCATCACGGGTGAACTTGCGACTCAGCTGCTTCTCGAAGGCCTTGTCACGATCGGTCTCGATATGGGCAGCCCGCAGAGATTTCATCACGGCGGCGATTTCTTTGTTCGAAAGAGTCATGGTTTTTCTCCTGTTTCACGGTGCCTTGGGGATCAATCACGCATCTTCCAGGTATCGGCAGGCGCTTCCTGCGCAGCGGAATCTCCGGCCGTATCCTTCACGGAGCTGGGCTTGGTCTGCACCACCGGCGTCACGGTCCGGCCCAGGCCATCCGAAGCCGAAACCTGTTTCTCGCGGGGAGACACAACATCAAAGCTTGCCATGGCTTCCTGCTCGACAGCCTTGAAACGTTTCTCATTCCAACCATGGTCAATGATGCGGCGGGCGGCTTTACGCTCGGCGTTCAGGGCTTCGATATCGGCAATGGTCTAGGCGATCACATCCTCTTCCCACTCCACCCGCTTCTGATCGCGGGAGCGGAGTGCGCGGCGCGTGGCCACCCAGGTCGAGGCATCGACCCCTTGGAAAGCGTCACAGACTGCTGGAACAGCGTACCAGGTACCATCAAGCTCGACCTCAACGGTCCCGATATCTTCCTCGAACCACCGCACATTCACCGGATGCTTGCCACGCTTCAGATACTTGGCCGCCAAGTCGCCGGTCTGGTAGCGGACGTTCAGGATGCGGATGCCATCTTTTTGCAGCTCGCGCTGCAGGGGCAATCCGAACGCGAGACGTTTGCGCCGCATGGTCGGGGCAGACATCAGGGGATAGTTGCCATCCTCGAGGTCCTTCTCCCACTGCTCCAGCGGCGTCCGCAGCGCCAAGGACTCCTGCGGCGTGTTGTGATAAACATCGACAACCCAGCGCACGAGGGCATAGATCAGGTCTTCCAGGGCATGGCAGGCAAGTTTCTCGGAAGGGTGAGTACCGCGCTCCACCACGCTGCCAAAGGTACGGCCCGACAGACGGGGCAGCAAAGTCGTCGCCAGCGTGCCGAACACCCGTTCGATCTTGCCCCGCATCGAAGGCTGGCCGGCGATGGTCTGGACTTTTGCAACGCCGAGATCCGTGCAGGCATTGGTGAACAGCAGAGACTTGCACGCCCCGCCATTGTCGACATAGAGCGTTTCCGGCGTTCCGAACATCGACCAGGGCGACAGCGCACCCATTTTGTCGGCGAACTGCCCCTTGTCACTGACAACCATACGCAGACATTTAAGGGCGCTGCTGGTCTTGGGGTTCGGCGTCAGCGCCAAGCCCACCAGACAGTTGGTCCGGCAGTCGATCGCTCCAACCATCCACCAGCGCTTCAAGGTTCCGTCCAAGCCCATTGCCACCCGCTCTTCCGGCGTGAACATCAGGAGCAGCTTGCTCTTGCTCAGGATCGTCAGAAGATCGATCTTCCACTCGTCCATCTCGACGCGCTCGAACGGACGGAGAACCTCAACCCCCTTGTTGACCGGACGCATCTTTTTCATGGCCTCCTGCTGGCCATGCCGTGCGACCATCACGTGAAATTTGTCGAGGCATTTGATAAAATTACTCACCGCGTCGCGTCCCGGGGTGCGAAGCTTGACCTCCCCCTCCTTGTCGCGGCGTGCATTCTCCTCCTTGAAGGCGAGCTTCACATCGGCCAGCACAGTTGCGTTGCTCTTGCGCTGGCGGGACATGTACTCCTTGTTCACCACCTCGGCGAGCAGGGCCATTTCTTCGATCGTGAAGTAGCTGTTGGTGTTGCCGCGCTTGTCCTGGTTGTCGATCAGGGCCTTCTTCCCGCCTCGTTTGTAGGCAGCCGCCCATTTGCGCAGAGTGCTGGCGGCGACCTTGTCAGGGAGCACGACAGAGCTTTTGGAGCGGGGTTTCGGCCCTTCGCCACGTTCGTACCTGGCCACCTTCAGGCTGTGCTCAGGATCAGGAAGCGTTTCTTCCAGATAGGCCTCAGCGCCATCGCGGATTTGCGACATTGCATGATTGATCTCGTAATCATTGACCTTGAAGACTTTCCGTTCCTTCAGCTCGAAGTAGGATTTGACCATGGCTTCACGCTGATTGGCACGCTTGCGCTTCGTAAGGCTGAGGCCGGCCATGAACACGTCATCAACCGTATTGGCCTGAGCGGGGCGCAGATGTTCCGGCAGCTGCGCATAGGGGCGCACTTCGATCTCCCCGCTGGCGTTCAGCCGGTTGAGCGTGCCGAGGTCATAGGTGGCCTTCTTGTGCGGATCATCAATGGCATAGAAGGTGGCCGTACCATTCGTCTGGTAGGCGTACCCCCAGCTCTCGCCATGCATACAGTACACATGATCTTTGTCGAGGCTGAAGGTGAGGAAGGATTTTTCGTGCATGGACATGGGAAGTCTCCTGTTTAGGCAAGGTTGGCGCCCGTGATTGGGCAAGGGGGTGCTGTTCCCGCGCGCGGCATTGCGCACGGGTGGCAAACTTGAATGTTTCGGTTAGGCCTAGACGACCGTCAGAGCCGGTTGCGGTTCCGCGACGAGCACAGGGCGATCCGGCAGATGCTGGATCAACTTCTCATCCCGGGCATTGACGATCACAGCGTCCGGCGAAATCCGTTCTTTCGCCTGAAGTCGTGCTTCACCTGTCCGAAGCAGACGGATCAGCGCCCGATACCCCCGTGCGCCCAGACCCACGGCCGAAGTAAGCTCGCGCAAGCTCAAGCCACCGCCGGCCGGCAAACTGCTGAGAGCGTGTTGAGCGGCATCGTGGGCGTCGATGTCCACGGCACGCACTGCAGCCATGACCTTCGCGTTGTACAGGTCGACCGGATCCAGATCGACTTCGGTGAGGATACGCACTTCATCCACGAAACCCGTCTCGTAGGCCCACCAGGTGACGGCCTGCATGTGCTCCTCGAAGCTTTCCTTCTTCGACGAATAGAGGCGGACTTCCGGTTTGACTGCGAAGGCAATGCGTTCCCCGGACACGAGAGTCACAATCACGTCGAAGATGTGCGTCTTCTGTTTTTTCCGATCCCACCCAAAGTGAAAGATCACCTGCTCCTGCATGCTGGCGACATTCCGGACGGAGTTCAGAATGTAGGAACTGTCGATTTCCAGGTGGCTCTCGTGCTGCATCCGAACACCCACCCCATCGCCGAGCACCGAGTGTGCCGTGCAGTGTGCGGAAGATGCGGCGGGAACATCGCGGACCGCTTGGGAGGGTGTCGGCAAGACGATGCCGGTAAGCTCATCAGGGAGTGCATCAAGATGATGATGAACATCGCGAAAATGGTAGGACATGGTCTTCTATCTCCAAATCAGGTTGCACTCCCCGGTCGGTCGGAAAGCGTGCGACCCCATGGATCTGCCCCGGCACGAGCCCACTCGGGCTACATTGCGGTTGGCTGCGGGCAGACCTTTCCCGTGGCGACAAATGCGTCGCAGAAAAGAAGGTCGTCATGTTCTGGAAGCATCCGAGTCCTTGAAACCGCCCCGATTGGGTGATAGGTTTCTGAATGAAAGAGGTGGACTTTGGTCTTCCAAATGAGAGAGCGGTCTGTTGGCGCAGATCGCTGTTTCGTTTCCCTGCTACATTGTCAGTGCCTCCTGTGTTGTGGCGATGGATATTTGGTAGCCACCGATTTTGGCTCCCAAAAGGCTTTTTCTTTTCCTGACAATTGGTTAGTGTCAGGCATCACCCTTCAGATTGCGAAAAAGAAACCTGCGGATCTTTTCTCTTTTTCCGCAGGCACGTCATCTTGTGCGGATCCGCTCTCCCCACCCCGTAGATCACCGAGGTCTTGCGACTCCCGCTGACGTTTTCGCAAAGAGAAACGGGCTGAAACGGAGCCTTCACACGGGATACTCCGCAGCAAAACCATGGTGATCACCCCGCTGATTGCGTCCGTTTTCAGAGAAAAACTGAGAAATTTTCGAGCGGTGTTTCCATACGAAAGGACTGCAAAATCCTGCGCCGGCATTTTCGGGATGAGTTCTACAGCCATCGATACGCTCTCCATTCTCAAGTCTCGGAGCCAACCGCACGGGAAGCGGTTGGGCGGGTTCACGTCATATGAACCGTATGAGCCGAGGCGAGATATGGATGCGTTGCTGTGTCATGACCCAAACATAGAAACCCCATCCACTTCTCGACAAGATTTCTCCTGGTCAGAAAACCCAGGGCACCAGCAAAGCGTGGCCCCTGCGCCACGATTCTGAAAAGACTGCACCTGCTGGCTTGCGGCCTCTTGTCGAGATCGGGCATGAGTTTCCCTATCAGGGCAGATTTGCCAACCCTTGGGTGATAGGGAAGTTTCGTCAGCAACTCCCCATAGCTTCACCTCCATGTCAAAAGCCGCCTAGAGTCCCAGAAATATATTTTGCGTCGCCGCTTGAACAGGCAGGCGCGTGTGCCCACTAGGCTTGCAAAACATTGGCGCGTTGGCCTCCAGGCGCACCACCGCTCGCTCCACCGCGGAGCGCCGCGATGTCGCCAAAGGCATTTGCGGTCGCTAACGTCTGCTGGAGACAGTGAGATCTGGGAACAGGGCATGACACCAGTGTCACGCGCGGTAACGCGCGATGACTGGGGCAGGCGCGGCAATGCCGGACACCGTCTTTCAGGATGAACGTGATGCCGGGGAAGGTCGTCCGCTGCCCCCGGTGCGGCGCGCGGAACAGAGTGCCGCAGGGCAAGTATTTGCCGCGGGCGATGAAGCACGGCGTTCTCGCAATGGTCGGATCAACCCGACGCGATCCGGACGGCGCAGCAGGTGGACGAGCGCCAACCTGGCTCGGCGAAGCCGGTTGGAGCGACCAGGGAGCGCCTGACATCTCCGGCGACCTTGGCCACATCGTCGCGCTGCCGGGAAAGGTGGCGGCGAAGCTGGAGCCGGTGCCACCACCGCCCGAACCGGAGCTGGTGCGCATGCAACTTGCCGTGATTGACGATATTCTCGACTTGCTGGACGACTGAAAGGAGCCGTGATGCTCTGAAGTTACGCCGCCCTGTCGATCGCTCTTCTCGTCTGCGTCCTGATGCTGCCCAAGGAGACGACACTGGCGCAGCAGGCCGGCAAGACAGGCCTGAGCGCGCTGGCAATTTCATTCATCTATGATATCGAAGTCATCTTCTTCGTCCGAAGGCTTGCTGCGCCTTTGTAGCTTCGGCGCACCTGCGCTCTTCTTTCCTAAAGCGTAGTCCGCCATGGAGGGAGACGGATGTCCGGGAAACCCTTCCTCGAAGCCCTGCACCATCTCCTTGTAGCTGAGGCCCAATGCAGACATCTTGCAAAGCTCGCGCCCATCGGTCCCGTCCTTGAGCACGAGGCCGCCACCCTTGGGCGCCACTTCAAAACCCCGTTCTTTGAAGCTGTCGATAAATTCGCCCCACGACCGGCTTTCGTTGGAAATGCGCTGCGCAAGCTCAGCGAGCGCATCCGCATCATCCGGCGTGACGGCTTTCGCGAGCGGTCCGCCACGGATCTCCGTGCAGCCTGCCGGATTGGCCTGAGCGACGACACTCTCGATAGCGGTGTCGGGCAACGTTGCGGCAGAGGGTAATTGGCCCGGAGGGGCAAAAACCAGCTCGGGAAGGACGGTCTCCCAAGCATCTCGACGCGCGTAGTGCGCATATTGCTCGTGACCATCCGACTTGCGCCACTGCACCACAGCTCCAACCGCCCCCGAAAGCAGGACCTGCCCCGGCGGATGCTCCCATGACTTCGACATGCGTCCTACGAGGCGGCCATGCCGGTCCAGCAACTCCCAGTTGGGGGCTCGGTACTCCAGGTGAAGCGGGTCACCCACCCTGCATTCGTGGATTGCACGGTGAGCCTCGTGCCGATCTCCCTGGCGACCGGCAAATGACAGGTCGGAATGCTTGAGGTTCGGGAGATTGTAGACCCTCGCAGGTAGTCCTCCGACCGGGAAATGCGGCATGACCTGTCTCTTAACGACGAAAGGAGTGCCGGGTTTCAGGAACGCATGCTCACCCCAAGCCATAACAATCAGGCCCTTTTGGGCACGCGTCATCGCGACGTAGAAAAGTCGGCGCGGAGCATCACGGTCTTCGTTCTTCGATGCCCGGTCCCAACTGCCATCCAGAATAGCCACATGATCGAACTCAAGCCCCTTGGCCCGGTGCGCTGTCAGCAGGAGCAGCCCGCGCTGCTCGCCCCGTGTCTCACGGGACCATTCGGCCAGCCATTCGACGATATCGGGCACTGGCATGGTCTTTGTCTTCAGCTCTTTCGCCAGCTCGGCGATGCCTTCTGCCAACAGGTCGACCCACTTGTTGCTCGACTGCTCGTTGAGGAGGTCGATGATGTCGGCAACGCCCAGCAGCTCTCCCTGTCGCCGACGCAGACTTGCCACGAGCGCCTGCGTCTCGCGCAGTCGCCAGATGTTTGGCAGGTCCTGATTGGCCATTTCGACCTTGATACCTTGCTCTTCAGCATAAGTCCGGACAGCGCCAAGCCTCTTCCAGTCACGAGAGATGATGGCAGTACGGGCCCAAGACCACTCCGGATCCTGTTTCGACAATCGCACCATCTCGTCGACGGCAGCGATCGCCTGGGGCACATCGCCGGAGGGGACACTCAGAAGTTGAACCCGGCCCTGTCCAACTCCATCGACCTTTGCGAGGACGCCCCCCCCGGGATCATGCCTGCGATCTGCGTTGATCCTGATCTCATGATCAACCTTCATCCGATCCGGCGCCGCCGAAATCACCGCATTGGCCGCCGCAATGATGTGGTTGGTGGAACGATAGTTCTCGACCAGGAACGCCGGCCGTGCCTTGTAGTCTTCTTCGAACTGCCGGATGAACCCGACGGAGGCGCCATTGAAGGCGTAGATGTTCTGATCGTCGTCCCCGACGGCGAACAGGCTGAGCTTCAGGTCGGCATCCTCGAGAGATCTGCCAGCGACTGCCGAGATAAGCTGATACTCTTCCGGCCCGATGTCCTGATACTCGTCCACGAGGATCCAGCGATAGCCCTGTATCAGGGTCTCGCGCTGCGCTTCGGCTTCGGATTTCGACAGCCCTTCGCCCTCGAGCTGGCGCACCGCCTCCATTACGATGCCATCAAAATCTTCGGTCTCGGCCCGCTGGCCCACAAAACTGGCCCCGACAAGCTTCATCGCCAGCGCATGACAGGTAGAGACAGTAACGCCAATGGCATCGTCACCGACCAGAGACCGCAGCCGCACGCGGATTTCGGCCGCTGCGTGCCGGTTGTAGGCGAGAACCAGAATGCCTCGCGGGTCCTCGCGTTTCATACGCAGCAGATAGGCGATCCGATGGACCAGCACCCGCGTCTTGCCTGACCCCGGGCCCGCCAAGACCAGAACATTCGTCCGGTCCCGGTCATCCGTTACGATTTCCTGCTGGACCTTGTTGCCCAGCTTCTCGACGATCGCCTCCCAGGAGGCGCTGGTAGTCTGCCGTCGGACCTCGCGGCCCATGCCAGGCATCCACCGTTTCATGAACTGCTCCTTGTTGAGCAGGAAGTAGTCCTCCGACAGGCGTGACGCATCGCTCATCGCCCGCAGCCCGGTTTCGGCATAGGTCGCCATGACATGGGTTTGGAGTGTCTGCTCGCCGTAGTGGTCTTCCAGCGGCGCGAAATGCGCCTGAGTGAACTGCCCCCCTGCCGGATCGAGATAGACCGTCATGGCTGAGCGGAACACCGTAAGCCCCTTTCCGAGCGTCACCACGCCCTGCTCATGCAGCCACATAAGCGCCCGCTCCATGAGCTTGGTCATGTCACCAATGCCACTGGTCTTCAGAAAGGCATCCTGATTCAGCCGCGCCAGCAAATCGCCGACTGTCGTCTCGACCTGGAGATCCTTGCCCCGCACACCCTTGTCGAACCGGCCTGTCAGATAGGTCAGGAGCAGTTCGGCCGCTTGCCACCGCAAGTTTGCCGTTGCCCGAACAGTTTTCCAGGGCCGCACCAGAGTGACCATAAGCGTGTTGCGACTGACCCTACGCAGAGAGATGTTCCCGCGACCGCCGTCTTGGTTTCGACCATCGTGGGCAATACCTCGCAACAGCCTGTCGACCGCATCGGGCCTGACATCCGGATGGTCCTTGTCGCGCAAGCGCTGACAGGTTTCAGAAAGGTTCAGCGGAACCGGGGTTCGGTCATCTATGTCCGGCGCCAGCTCCTGCATCAGTGCGATAAGATCGCCCTCCAGCGCCGAAGCCTGAGCCAGTCTCTGTGCTGAGGAACTGGCAACACCAACGTGGACAAAAACCGTCATCGCAACGTCGTTGCGCGCGATGCCCAGCGTTTCCAGCGTCGACATGGCCTTTGGCAGCGCACCAGGTGATAACCCCGCCACACCGCAAAGCTCATCGGTCGACACGCCTTCGTCAGCCGGAGCCGAGACCAGATGCGCCACGATGGCCAGAAGTTGGTTGCGATGCGCTAGCGTCAGGTCTGCCCCGGCCAACCGCTGCTTCGCCTCTTCCACAGACCGAACCCGCAGGGAGGACGGGAACACCTGAACCCGGTTTTCTTCCCGCGACACAAGATGCGCTTCCTCCAGCCAGGACACGGCAGTCTTGACGCGGGTGTCGTCCGTGGCGCTGTCGCGCTCGAACTCCTGGTCTTTCTCGGACCGGACGATCTCACCAGAAGTCGCAACGACCTTACCGGTCTTTTTCGTCCGCTCGTCGATCCGGCGCAGCGCCTTTAGGATTGCCCCGATTTCATGCCGGGCGAGGCGCGAACTGGCCGTCAGCCGGAACTGCCGTTCCACATCGTCAGCCGCGAACAACAGAACGCAATGGGCGTCCTCCCGGTCCCGTCCGGCGCGCCCGGCCTCCTGGAGGTAGTTTTCCAAAGACCCCGGGATATCGGCGTGGACGACCAAGCGGATGTCGGGCTTGTCAATCCCCATCCCGAAGGCATTGGTCGCGGCGATCACGCGCAGCTCGCCCACCCGGAACTGTTCCTGCACGACCTGCTTGTCGTCCGCGCTCATCCCGGCATGGAAATGCGCCGCATCCACCCCCTGAGACTTCAGGAACTCGGCCACCCGCTCGGTTTCCTTGCGCGAAGAACAATAGATCACCGCCCCAGAGCGCCCTTCGGCGGGAAGCAGTGCGTCGAGGACGTTCATCACGTCCGACAATTTGGACGCCTTGTTCGTGGGTCGCACTTCAAACGCCAGGTTTGTCCGCGAGGCACCCCCGTCAAGCGGCAACAGATCGACCCCGGCCTTGGACTGGAAGTGTTCGATGATATCCGCAACCACCTCGGGCTTTGCGGTCGCGGTGAGGCAGAGCACAGGCGCGGGTGGTTGATCCCCCGAGAACTCCCTGATGAAGCGGCCGAGGTAGCGATAGTCCGGCCGGAAATCATGCCCCCACTTCGACACGCAGTGCGCCTCGTCAATCGCCCAAAGCCCCACTTCGCGCTGCGCCAGCACGCTGCGGATCGAGGGGCTGCGAAGCTGCTCAGGAGAGATGATGAGGATCCCGGCGTCGCCCATCCGGACCTTGTCGAGCGCATCCTGACGTTCCGGCATGGACATCATGCCATTGATCGTGACCGAGCAGGAGATACCGGCACGCTCCATCCCCTGCACCTGATCCGCCATCAAAGCGACCAGGGGAGAAATCACCACCGTCAGCGCACCGATCTTGTCGAACCGTGACAGCGCCGGCACCTGGTAGCACAGCGACTTGCCCGTCCCTGTCGGCAAGATCCCCAGTAGGCTGTTGCCAGACATGGCCTCGTCGACGATGCGTTCCTGCAGCGGGCGTCCCTCCGGGTCGACCGGTTTGGGGCGAAAACTGGGGAACCCGAACCACCTTTCCAAGGCGCGCACCGGGTCGTTCTGCTCGGCGCACCAGGTGCAGGCCGGATCCTTACAAGAGGTGTCCCGCAGATGCCTGACGATCAGAGATGCCTCGCGGAACTGCGCCCTCACCCAGGGAGGCATGACGGAGTCGCCGCCTGCCACCGTAATCCACGAGAGGGCATAGGCCATCGGCCATCCGTTCTGAGGGCTGCTCAGGCGTCGCAGCGTCTGTTCGACACGCAATCCGCAAGCTCGCCCGACGAGCAACTGCGTGATCGCGGCAGCAGCCTCGTCATAGCTTGGACAACTCTTGCCGCGCAGATAAGAAAACACGGAGTCAAAGCCGCCGGCGCGTTCCATGCGCGTGGTCAGATAATGGTAGGCAGCCAGCGCCTCGGGCGCGGCCTCAGCCAATTTTGCAAAAGCATCCAGCTGATTGGCGAGCACCTCGAACACAAGGCGCGCGTCCAGTTCGGGATCGTTTACATGCCCGGTGGCGAGGCGCCCGTCATGATAGTGCTTCACGAGGTGGTGGTATGGGTTCCGCGGGAAGGCCAGCGGGTTCAGCCACAGGGTATCGATTGGCGCCTGTATGATCTGGCCAAGACGGGGCCGTTTCGCGATCAGATGTTCGAGGTCGTGCTTCAGGAAGTTATGACCAATCGGATGCGCCACATCACCGACCTGCGCTTCGAGCTGATCGAGGAACTCTTCGGAAATCCCTTCCATCGACTTCAGCACCGGCCGTTCATCACCGCGCACGGCCGCTATACCAAAGATCTTTGCCCTGGAAGGATCGACCTCAAGATCGATTGACAGGCACCGGGACAAAAGTTGGTTGTGACGCATTTCCATAGATTTATGAGTAACGATGAGAAAGCGCCGAACAAAGCCCGTTGATTTCTTGGCGGGGCCCTAACGCAATGACGTGCCTGATGCGACGGGCAGTGGCGCGACCGCCCGATCGCTCTTCCTCACTCACGGGCAGTGGATCGCCATTCCAAGCACTCCAACAGGTATGAACGCGCATCCGCTGACAATCTGGCAATCCCCGCGTACCGCGCCAGATCGAGAACGGGATCCTCGCTCCTGCTCAGCTCGGATACATGGCGATCATAAAGCTCTGCAATCTCCGTGCGGGAAATATCCCGGATAGAGCGCTCCAGTCCCAACCGGAAACCGACCCTGTCGGCTTTCGTTCCCACCGACCAAAGGAAATCGACATCATTCTCGGGATGCAGTTCAACCTGGCCAAGCGCCCTGGACACCTGCTCGGAGATCCGCCTCCCCGTCCGTTGCCAGCCATGCATCCCGGAGACCCGCTTGCCCAGCAAGGCAACCGGCATAGGCCCTTCGCGCTCGACCACGCCCGCGATCAGGCGCTCAAGGACGGGGATGTAGTCCGCATCGTAGAACCTTTCGGGATCGGGGCTGGCTTCACTCGAACCAGTTTCTCCCACCTCCGGCCTGGCAGCTGCCTGCGCTGCACGGGCAAACTGTGCCTCCTGCTGGACAGGCTCTGACGGTGCGATGTCTCCTTCAACGCCGACCTCTATGATCGGCAGCTCGACCTCAGTGGCCTCTGCTTCCTCGGCCTCGTGTGAGACCTCGATCTCATCGGCATCTTCCGCGAGCATGGCGTCGCGTGCCGCGTCTTCTTCGGCCCGCTTGGCCCGATCCGTCTCGAGATGCTCTCTCAGCGCAGCGTGGATGCGTTCGACCACAGCCGCAGGATTGCGGAACCAGTCGGTCGACCAGATCCGGAAGATCGTCCAGCCGAGGTTTTCCAGCACCGCTTGCCGCACCTTGTCCCGGTCCCGCGCCGTGGCAGAACCGTGATAGGTCGCCCCGTCACACTCGATCCCCGCAAGATAGACGCCCGCATGATCCGGATGCACGACGCCCAAATCGATGCGGAAGCCCGAGACGCCGATCTGCGGACGCAGCTCCCAACCCTTCGCCTCGATGGCTGCTTTGATCGCTGCCTCAAAGACATTTTCGACAGGCCCAAGAGACCCATCGTCCTGCGCCGGAAGCGCCACAGGTCCACGTCCTGCAAAATCGAGGAAGCCCTTCAGGTGCTTCACCCCGATGGCCTTGGTGCGCATCAGGTCGATCTGATCGGCCCGGATCGAAGCAAATACGTGCAACTCCGCCCGAGCGCGCGTCACCGCTACGTTCAGGCGCTTCTCGCCGCCGTCTCCGTTCAGAGCACCGAAGGCCATCGAAAGCTTGCCTGCGTGGTCAGGGCCAAAGGTGATCGAGAACAGCATCACGTCCCGCTCGTCGCCCTGGATGTTCTCGAGGTTCTTGACGATGACCGGCTCTTCCCGCGCATCCTCGAAGAACCATTCCAGATCCGGGTTCTTCCGCCGCTCCTCATCCAGCAAGTCGAGGATCAGACCCTGCTGCTCGGCGTTGAAGGTGATGACCCCAAGTGTCAGCCGCTTATCTTCAGGCCAAGTCAGCCATTCGTTCAGACGGCGTACCGTCATGCGCACGATGGCGCGGGCTTCGGCCTCGTTGGTTCGCCCTTGGCCCCGCGCATAGACGCCATCGACTTGATGCAGCCTCACCGCTTCCGACGCCGTTGCCGGAGACGGGAAGGTCACCAGGCGGCCGCCGTAGTAGTGCCAGTTGGAAAAGGCGATGAGCGCCTCGTCCCGGCTGCGATAGTGCCAATCAAGCTGCTGCGTCGGGATGCCTGCCGCGGCGACCTCGTCCAGGATGGACGCCAAATCCCGCTCTGCCTCAGGCAGCTCGTCCTCACCGGCGTCGCTGCGTCCGAAGAAGTTCGTCGGGGGAAGCTGCTTCGGGTCGCCGACGATGATCGCCTGCTTGCCCCGCGCTATCGCACCAATCGCGTCCCAGGTGGTGATCTGGGACGCTTCGTCGAAGATCACCACGTCGAAAGCTGCCTGCCCCGCAGGGAGGTACTGCGCCACCGATAGCGGGGACATCAGCACGCATGGGGCCAGCTTGGTGAAGGCGTCGGGCATTTCCGAGATCAGCGTGCGGATTGGCATGCTGGGCCGTTGCAGCCCAAGCTGATGCCGCAGCGTGCCAAGTTCAGAACGGCGCGCGACGGCATCCTGGGCGGGCAAGCCATGCTGGATGCGGGACAGGACCTGCCCAGCGGCCATGTCCGTTGCACGATCATCCAACTCCCGGAAGCGCTTGATCGCATCCTCGTGCGACCAGTGGGAGAACCCCCGCAATTCAGGCTGCGCATCCATGGCCTGCGGCAACCACCAGGCCGCATAGGCCGAGGTGAAGGCTGCATCGACGTCGCCCTCGATCAGGCCGTCCTCAACGGCATGGACGAGGGTCTCAAGCCCTGCTCCGCGGGCTTGTGTGCGGACTTCGACCCACCGGGTCCAATCCTGCAGGTGCTCCTTGTTGTCCTGGATGGCCTGCAGAGATGCGAGCAGCTCCGACAGGGCCATCCCCTCGGGCGAGGTTTGCGCCGTCTGCGCGAAGGCCCCGGCATGCTCATGCCAGCTTTCATGTTTGCGATGGAAGAGCGTGATCGCGTTCCGCAGGTCACCGCCGTTCCGCTCGGCAAGATTCTGGCGGGCCAGATCCCAACGGGCCGGATCGGCGACCGCGGGCGCGATCTCGGCGAATACCGTCTTCATCGCCCGCGCCTGGTCCATCCAGTCAGAAAGACGTGCCGGATCCGTTTCCACGCCCTTGACCACCGGGCACCCGGTGAGCGGAGTCGCCTCAACATCGGCTCGGGCGCGCTTGGCCTCCGCCAGCGCGGCGATATCGGATTGGGGATCGGCCTTTCCGCCCTCCGCATAGGTCTGCAAGAGCTTGCTCACCGAGGATTTGGCAAAGATCGAGAACGGCCACATCTTCGTCTGTGCAAGTCGCCAGTTGGCATCAAGCTGACCCAGCGGAATGCCGTCCAGCCGCGCCATCGGATAGCTGGCAGAGGTTCGACCGGCTGCGGCGGTATATGCGGCGAGCTTGTCGGTCAGCGCCTCGGTTTGCGCCTCCATCTCAACGACATCCCGCGTCAGCGACCAGCTTATATCCTCTCCAGTCTCGGGGATCGACGCGAGGCGCAGCAGCGGCGCGACCTCGGAAGCCTCGCCCGTGCCCGCCCAGGTCAGCCCGGCATGGCGCGCGAGCGCCTCGGCGGCCTCAGCCAGTTCACGCGTGGCCGTGTCCAGCTTCGCGCTTCGGTCCAGAAGCTCCGCCTGCCAGCCAAAGGACCACTCCTCCGCCTGCACCAGTGGCAGCGGCTTGCGGCCCGCAATGATCTCCTGGCACCGGCCAAGGGCTTCGGCCAGCTCCCGCAGATGCATGTAGCTTTCCGCATCATGCGCGTCTTTGTTCGCGAAGCCCAGGCTGAACGGCTGTTCCCGACCGACAGCCTTGCCGATCGCCTGGAAGACACTGAAGCCTTGCGTGCCCTTCTTGTGCAGCGCCGTGACATAGGTGTTCAGCTGTTCGCGGGTGACCGTCAGATCGTCGGTCACCTTGATCCAGTCGGCGTCCGACTCGCTGGCCGCCCGCGCCCAGCTGCGGCCCAGTTGAGACAGCACCGATTTCCGGTCGGCCTTGTTGGAATGCAGCTCCAGTACCGCATCGCCAAGCCCATGCGACGCAAGCCGCCGCTGCACCACGTCCAGCGCCGCCGACTTCTCGGCCACAAAGAGAACCGTCTTTTGCATGGCGAGGCATTGCGAGATGATATTGGCGATGGTCTGGCTCTTGCCGGTGCCCGGCGGCCCGATCAGGACGAAATCATGCCCCTCATGCGCGGCCAGAACGGCAGCAAGTTGCGAGGAGTCAGCGGGCAGCGGCGTGAATAGGTCGCGCGGCGCCAGCCTGCGGTCCACGTCGACCGCAACAGGCAGTCCCGGCGTCCCTTCGGCCAGGAAGGGCTCGGTCGGGTTGTCCACCAGATGCTTCACCAGCGTGCTCTCGCGCAGGCTGTCGGTCCGCTCTACCAGGTCCTTCCACATCAGGAACTTTGCAAAGGAGAAGGTCGAAAGCGCAAGCTCCTCGACCACCTCGAAACCGGCAACATCGCGCACCTTGCGTCGCATGATCTCAAAGATGCGTGGCAGGTCGAAACCGCTGTCATCCCGCGGCAGATCACCCTCCAGCTCGGGCACCTTCAGGTCGAAGTCCCGCTTGAGAAACTCCAGAAGCGTGGTGTTGAAGCGCACGTCGTCCTCGTGATGCTCGATCACGAACTCCGACTGCGCCGACCTGCGGGAGATCTTCACCGGCACTAGGAGCAGCGGCGCGCGGTAGCTGCGCGTGTCTCCTTCGGACTTCTTCCAGCGTAGGAAGCCGGCGGCCAGGAACAGGGTGTTCGTGCCGCCTTCCTGCATGTCGCTTTTAGCGCGCCGGTGCAGCTCGAGCAGCCGGCGCTCGCTCTCCTTGCGGGTTAGCGGGACCGCGATTTGGCCCTTCGCGAAGGCATCCTTCGCGACTTCCTCAAGGAGTTTGGGTTCTTCCTTCGCCAGAAGGTCGCGCGTGCCGACCGGATCCTCGTCCTTCAACGCCAGCGCGCGGAACCTCTTGCCGTCGGCCAACTGATCCTCCAGTGCCGAGACATCAGGGCAGAGGAAGGGGAGCGTCTGCTTGGTGTCCTTGAAGTTCAGCAACCGGTTGCGCAGCGACAGGTCAAGAAGCTTGCGTTGCCAGCGAGAGATCCGGTCTGCCGGCGTCGAGGCCTCATCCTCGATCAGTTCGCCCGGCAGCAGGCCCAGATCCAGCGGGCGCGGCAAGGCTGCCGGACTAGCAACGACGTCTTCGGCATCGGCCTCCGGCTCGGAACGGTGGCTGGCAAGCGGGCGGATCCGGGCCGCGCGGGCACGCCGGATGTCGACTGCCATGACAAAGTTGTGCTCATTGCGCTCGGATGTCAGCTCGCGCGCCGTATCGACCGCCTGCTCGAACCCTACGCTGGGTTTCTTCGTCAGCAAGGTGGTCTCCATGACCACAAACTCGCGCGCATCGATGGCCTTCCGGACCGTCATGACGTCGGGTTCGCTGATAGTCCCAAAATCCCGCTCCGTCAGCCAGACCCCGGTCCAGGCATGCCCTTCGGAGAAGAGCACAACGGGGTTGAGGCCAGCAGCCTCGAAGCAGCCGGCCAGCAGAAGAGCACTATCCAGACAGGTGGCCAGTCCTTCAGACTTGATGCGGCCGGGGTCGCGCACCTTCTGGCCACGCAACTCGAAACTTGCCGGAGGCACCGCGTAGGTCAACCCCATGCCGGTCGCGGCCGACCAGATCGCCCCGGCCAGCATCCATGCACGGGACGGGTCTCGGGACTGGTAGCCATCCATGGCACCGCTCTGTCCGGCCCCCTCCAGTAGTCGGCTGGCCTCTTTGAGGACACCAGCGACAACCGTGTCATTGGGAGAGACGAAGGCCGCAAGCAGATGCGCCATGTCGCCCACACCACCCCATTCATCTCGGGCCAGCATCTCGATCGGGCGCTGCTGCTGCAACAGCTCTGTATCGCCGTGCTTGACGACGAACTGCAGCTCTCCCCACTCTGCCTCGTTGAGACCGCCGAGGATCACCGTGTCCAAGGGCGTTTCCAGGTTGCGCAGCTCTTGTCGTTGCCCCGGCGCCAGCCGATCCACCGTCCAGTTTTTCGGGCGGATCAGACCGGGACTGCAAGTCAGTTCGAGAGTGATATTCTCCAGCTGCTCATCTGAAAGGTTCTGCAACACGACATTTTTCAGAATCGAGACACCGTTTTGGGACGATGCAAAGTTCACTTTTTGAGCGACGGACAGCTCCAGCACGAGCTGGTCACGCGACTCTTCCCCAAACGTATCAAACGACATTCTTACGCTACCTGGCCCTTTATTCCCCAAGTCATTCGCCCATACGAGCATGCGTATGTCAATTGTATGGTCGTTCCGCCAAAGAATTGAAAACCGTGTCTCAGTGACTTTGATGATGTAACCGCCCACCTTGACACATCGATGCCGTCGGGGGGGCGGTTACATCATCAAAGTCCTGTACTACGTTCATCCAGGGCACTACTTTTCACGAGGTGCATTCGGAGATTCGATAATGCCTTTCAAGGAAATCACACACTGCGTCCGACGCTTCGAAATGCTCGAAGAGCGAGCTGGAATAGACATCGGTGGTTTGATGGTGACCGTTGACGAGGAGCCGGATTCGGAAGGCGAGTATCAGGTCAGCGTCATGGCTGAAATCACAGCAGCGGGTGGGAGTTCCATCGCGGCCGGTGTCGAAATCGATATCAATTGCTACAATGCAAACCGCCAGCTTTGCGGATCCACTTCTGTCTATCTGGAAGCTGAGAGCTTTTTCGGCATCGAAACTCTTTCCGAGACGGTCTACGCGAGAGCTTTTCCAGTTGAGTTGAAGATCATCCCGAAAATCACGTAGTCGGAAACCTGCGTGGCCTGTAAGTGTAGGTCGAACACTCCCAGACCCATTGTCGACATTGACGGTCGAGCTGGAGACTGTTTGCCGGGTCGCGCAGTACGGCAAGCTCGACGCAGTCATCCAGCTCTCGCTGCAGCGCGACAAGGTAGCGGTCACCTTTTTGACGTGCCACGGCCTCTTCATTCGTGGTCATGATGAATGGCTCGTCGGCGCGATTGATGGTCTTGAACTCGATGAAATACTCGCCCTCTTGGTTTTTGGCCAGCAGATCGTAACCAATGTTCTGCCGGCTGCAATCCTCTACCTCGTAACCCTGGCTTCGGAAGATTTCGGCGACCACGTTCTCGCCCTTTCGCCAGCGCGAAACCGAAATCGTGTTTTCTGAAGCAACTCGACGAAAGAGCGATTTGAATATGTTTCTGAAATATATCCTTCCACCTGAGCGACATCGGCAAGTAGTTGCGGCGATGCGATTGCCTCGTCGAGTAACTCTGTCTGGATCGTGTCGACTGCGATACCAACCATGGGTCTGCCCTTTCCTGCCACCGAAACAAACGCTTTTGTCCGAATGTGGCAGCGCCATGTAGCGAAACCTTCGGCAAACCCGTCGCGCTGTCAATCACACGATTTCGGAAAGGCGGATTGGGGGCACTATGGCTGTCGGCACACTTGGAACCACTGCAGCGTCGCGAAGAGCATCTTCCGCGGCAATTGCTGCACATTGTTTCAGAGTCCGCCTTCAAATAACATCTCCGCAGCGTTGTAGGGGCTGCCAAAGCCAGCTCTGGGCCGGAAGCGGTGGCCTACAGAAAGGGCGGAAAGCTGCAGTTCACAGCGCGTGCTAACGCAACTTTGCCACACCACCGAAGCGGACATTCCGCAAGGATCATCCCGTTGAGCCGTGCGTGATCTACACAGAGGGTGCAATGCGGCCTTAGCTGTCGGGGCATTGACGGTGAGAGATGCTCCGGCACATAGTGTGTTCGGTCCGCCGGGGGAAATTATGTATTATTATGTCGATGAAAGCGGAAACACAGGGTTGCATCTATTCGACCCTGCCCAACCAATGCTCTATTATGGGGTTCTCGGAGCCCGCGCGAATCTGGACGTGATTTCCGCTCCACTATTGCGGACGCTTCGAAAAGAGCTTGGCGTGAAGCGAATTCACGCCAATGAGCTTGGCGTTGCAAAGTTGACGACAATAGCTGAGCGGATCGAGAAATTTAGCAAGAAGAACGACCTTCGGTTTTCGATTTTCACGGTCGACAAGAGAGATCATGCAATCATTAGCTATTTCGACCAGGTCTTCGATGCAGGCTTGAATGACGCAGTCGCGTGGAATCATTATTGGACTCCACTGCGTTACCCCTTGCTGTTCAAAGTTGCGCACCTTTTCGATGAGGACATCGCCAAAGCTGCGTGGAAGGCGAGGCTGGAGAAAAACCCTGCACGCTGCGCTAAGATGCTCCAAGATGTCCACGGGCGGCTACTAGCCAACATCGACAGACTGCCTGATGCCCGTTCTCGGGAACTCATTGATGGTGCTATCCGCTGGGCAGGTGCAAATCCCGACGAGATAAGCTACGGCGTGGGCAACTACGACACCTCGTTGCAGATCTCTCCAAATCTGGTCGGCTTCCAATCGGTGCTTTACGGAATCGGTACGCAGGCAACGGCCATGGGGCAGAAGGTGCATAAGATTACTGTCGACCGTCAGACTGAGTTTAATAAAGCACAAGCCGAGTTGGCAGAAATTTACCAGAAGCTCCGCGGCCATAACTCTAGTCTCGGACCTGGCATGCCCGAGTATGATTATTCGAAGCTCCCGGAAATTCCACCTGAATACAAACCTGGCGATGAAAGTGCTGGGCTCGAGCTTGTCGATGTTACGCTTTGGACCGCGAAGAGGATGCGTGAGGGCAAGCCCGTGTCAAATGAGCTGAGAAGCTTATTCCTTCGGCAAACGCGGCGCGGTCATACCGATGAGGTATCGCTTGCTGCGCTCGATCGCCGCTGGCGGTTCCTGGCCGACCTGCCGCTGCCAGGACCAGAGAATCCTATATCGCCGGATCTCGAAGCCGCTATAAATGATATGGAACTCAAGCGCCGAGAGGCGGTAGCGTCCCTCAAATAAAGCGAAACTTGCGATATCTGCTAACTGCGCCTGAAATGGTAGAGACGTTTTCCAGGTCGACCTCCGTGCCCGCCGCAGCATCACGCCAAGCAGCTGCACGGTGGGACGGGACTCAAATGGGCACTCTTGATCTCGTGTAGAAACGGACCTTAGCAAAATTCTTGGCAGGGAGGCTCCTGAGCATGGCTTAGCAATGAAGTGCAAGACTTGCAGCGAGACGGGTCAGTGCCCCTGCATCTGACCTTCTATAATATCGACAAAGTCGCTCGAATTCTCTTCAGTTACAACGTTTCTGGCCCCGGTGATCTTCTCCAAATATTTCTTCGCCCTATCGAACGAATCTTCAAGATTAGGTTTGCAGGGATGCCCAAGTACAAAATGAGATTGCACGCTGCCTTGGCTGTAGCTCTTCACCGCTTGTACGTAACCTGCCCATCTAGCAGCCTTTGATCCAATTTGTTCCTCATCTTTAAGGTCAAAGGAAAGGGGCTGAATGACGTGAAGTGCTCCGTTCCTATATCCCGCGTGAAACTTCACAGGACCTAGATCTGTGGTAACGGTCTTGTCCACTTCAATAAAGCGATCCAACTTGCGTTCTGATAATTTGGAGCTGAAAGTTGACCAGACCTGGCTATCACTGCGGTTCGCATCATTCTTAGGCTTGTCATAAGAAGTGACGAAACGATGGAAAAGCTGATCAAGCTTCTCTGAGGGCGAACTGCAAACCCCAACTCCACCAGCCTCCCATCGGTAGCTAGTATCCATGTCGGGAGACAGCAGTTGAGCTATCCGCAATGCGCCATATTCGCTCTGATCGATTGAAGGTAGTGACTTGAGGCTTGGGAGCAGACTTGGCTGCTTGAAATCTGTGCGCAGAAATATCTTAATGCTCCGCGCAATCTGATTAAGGTCCTCTGTGAAAGACGCCTTTTCAATATTTGGGTAGGACTGCAGGATGCGACCGTCCCAGCTTCGAGTTTCAAGCTGAAGAAAGTTAGCTGCCTCGCTATACAGTAGCACGCCGATATTGAGGCGTTCCTTAAGCCACGGGTTATGTTCGTACTGCAGGAGGCAGTAGTCGAACTTGAACTTACGTTTCACAGTAGCACCTCCTTCGCTCGAGTTGAGAATCCATCCGCGTTGTCGCGCGCGTCTAGCAGATAGTCCACGATCTTGCACGCGCATTCATCCCCCCACGCAGGAGGCACTATGGTAACATAGTCTTCGATAACGTTGTCTGACAGCCCTGCCAGGTTCGTCGTGAAGTCGTCTATCATCTCCTCGGTCACATCTTTAAGGCCACTGAGCAGCACGTGCTGCATGTTTCCGGGGAAGTGGTTGACGATACCTCCATGCTGCCAGGGGAATGCCCCAGCATTGTAGTCCGAACCACCGTGGCAGCGCTGAAAGCTGTGTCCGAAGTCTATCACCTTGAAATCGTGGCCCAGGGCTAGAAGGTTCGTGTTCCCAACGCCCCTGTCCGAGTTCTCAACGATGGTATCGAACAAGTAGAGCTGGGTCGCTTGGCGAAGCTGCCCCTTATGGACGATGTTGGTGGGTGCCCATCTTCTGTTCGCGCTAAAGGCTGCTGAGCCGAACGCGATGCCGCCGGTTGCGTCGAACGCTGCTCGGAGTGCGTCGCCCTCCTCGTCACGCGGAAGAGCAACCAGGAAATCTTGATCGACGCACACAAGACAAGGCGTGGCTGCGGGTAGGCCGAGATCTAGTGCGAACTGATTTGCGACCAATTCGCCCACAAGGTGGTCGAAGACGAGGTCTTCGTGAAAGTCCTTGTATTTGACATAGACCTCCTTCTCGCTTCCGTCTTCGCATTCGCACATGCATTTCATCGGATGCGACCTGCCGGTCACAGTCCTTCCGAGATATTCCGATGCGCTAACACTTAAGATCGTCAAGCGTAAACCCCATGCTCCTTTGCTCTAATTGTGCGATTAACGGGCGAAAGGCTGTTTGAGGCAAGGGGCCATGCACGCTTCTTTAAACTCCGAGGCATATAGGGCCTTGTTGCAACATTAAATTTATGGATTTTCAGAAGATTCTGGAGCTGAGCCGCCTTGTCGCCCAGCTGTTCTGAGACATTCATCTCGGGGTTCCGAGGTAACAGCTCGGTTTTATCGCAGCACAAAGCTACGAATGACTTGCTTGGGAAACGCGAGTACCGATGGCCAGCCTGGTGAATGTCCGGAAAAGGGGAGCTGCGCCGCAGCGCGGCCAGCCAGGTGAACGCCGGCTGTGGGCCGGAAGCGACAAAACCACCTTGGCCCACCGTTGTAAGGTTATAGATAATTATGTTTCTTTGTCTGTAACGCTTTCCAGGGCAATGTCGGCTTCATTGCGTCACTCCTCCGGTGGCGTGCTGACGGGAACTCAAGACCAGGGAGAAGTGCCCGCTCTCTCTTCTGCTGTCGCTCTCTGAGATCAAAGTAACCCTGGTCGCCCTCGTCAGACATGTCAGCCCTCTCCCGCATCGTCGCGCATCATACGTTCCCGCCAGGCCGCCAACAGTTCATCCAGCAGTGACAGGTCGTCCAGCGGCCGGCACCCGGGCAAGTCAATCTGCACGAATCCCGAAGGGGCGTCCTCCATTCCGAGACCCTCGGCGATCGTCGCCTCATAGTCGGAGAAGGTGTGAGCCAGCACATACCATCGTGACGCCGTACGTGCCCAAGCTCGGTCGACGTCAATCGCGACAAGCTGCGAGGTCGTGATCCAGCCCTCCTTTAGTCTCGGGTGCCCCGAGGCAATCCCCCACAGAATGGGCGCACCGCGATACGATACATAGGGTCGCCAATAGTTCAGCACAGGAGCCGAGGCGAGGTCATATTCCAAAGGGCCACCTTCGGCAGCAGTGGTGGCGTTACGTATTTTCTGAGCCCAAAAGTCTCTATTGTTCATGGGAAACTCCAAAGTGAGAGTGATTGTGGGACGGGCGTTAAGGTCGTTCGGACGAGACACACCTCGGCCCCGCCGACCTTGCTCAGTGCAACACAGGACGGTTCATCGCCTGCTCGACAGCATCCAGCATCCGAATGACTGACCTCAGGCTGACGTGGTGCGGAGTCCGGATGGCATTGACGACCTCCTTGATCGCAACAACGGCATCCTGGGGAAGGTCGCGGCGCGCCCCTTCCTGTTCCGCAAAGCCAATCAGGTGTTCCTGTGTGAGGGCCGTCAGTTCGGTGGGAGGGCAACGGCTCAGGAACGGCTCTGGCAGACCACGCAGGCGATTGGCTGTCAGGATCCAGGTGATCCAGGACATATCGAAGCCGATGCGGAAATACGGACATGACCAGTGGCGCGCGGTAGACCTCTCAAGGAGCGGCAAAAGACCCTCGGTCAAAGAAAACCGCTGTCCGCCCGATGACTGCACATCCCCAGCCTTCTCAATCTCGTCAATCACGATCACAGGATTGGCTATTTGAGACGCCATGATCCCTTCCAGAACCTTTCCCGGGCTTGCGGATCCCCAGCCCCGCTGAGACCCAGTCACAGCAAATGGCGCAGGCTCCCCTGTGGCTTCGATGATTGTCGTTGGCACGTAGAGTAGATCCCCAAGCAGGCGGGCAAAGTGGCTCTTCCCGATCCCTGGCGGACCAACAAGAAGCATTGGCCGGACAAGGGGCGCAGGATCGCCGTTGCGGACCGAAGCACGCATATCCTGCCAAAGACGATCGGTGGCCGGGGCCGTCCACGGCATGGCGGTGTGAATGGCGCTGGCGATCTCGTCGGCGCGGTGCTCGGTCTCGACCGGCATCAGCATCGCACCATTCCGAAAAACCTCGAGCCGCGCACGGTCTTTCCTGTCGAGGTGCGCCAACCCGGATTGGTTCGCGACCGTGCGGAGATATTTTTGCGTCCGGCGCTCTATCTTTGCGCGGTCCTCTTCCGACAAGCTCAACTCATCGGGAGGATTCTCCATGTTCTCCCTGTACCGCCACAGGAACCGTTTCAAGCGCGTGTTGAGCTCGAATTCAGTTGGCAGGTCTTCGGGAGGGAACCTGACATCGGCAAATGGTATTCGGGGCATTGGGTGTCCTCTCTGAGCCGGTCCGCCCTGCACAGGCGGCCAGCATTCGGCAGCACGATGCCGCCAAGGGTTTCAGTAAGAGGATCCGGATCCTTGAGAACGTTATGAGAACGTGGCGCCGCCCAGGTCAACCTTGTCCCCCTTGGGCCAGCCCAGAACGAAAGAACGCCGGGCCTCTCGGACCTGCGTTCTTCAATTCAAGAAATATCAATGATTTAGCTTCCAGTGGTCATTTTATACCCAGCAAGAGTCCGTTTTTTGAGCCGGAATGTCCCTCAATTGCCCGCTGAAACAATCACAAACAACAGGCACCCCCACCCCTACCCGCATTTGGAATGACCGCAGGAAGCGCAGGTCATGCAGCCTTCGATCATGCGCATGTCGAACTGCCCGCAGGACGGGCAGGCCTTGCCACGGGGGGCGTCGAGGCCGACCACGCGGGCCTGGGGATCGGTTTTCAGGCCCAGCCCCTCGCCCGCGATGAAGCCTGTTGCAATCATATGCTGTTCGATCACGCCACCGATGGCCGCCAGGATCGAGGGGATGTATTTGCCCTTCATCCAGGCCCCGCCGCGCGGGTCGAAGACGGCTTTCAGCTCCTCCACCACGAAGGACACGTCGCCGCCACGCCGGAACACCGCCGAGATCATCCGCGTCAGCGCCACGGTCCAGGCGAAATGCTCCATGTTCTTGGAATTGATGAAGACCTCGAAGGGGCGGCGGTGCCCGTTCAGCACGATGTCGTTGATGGTGATGTAGAGCGCATGTTCGCTGTCGGGCCATTTGACCTTGTAGGTATTGCCTTCCAGCTCGCTCGGCCGGTCCAGCGGTTCAGACATATAGACGACCTCGCTGGAACCGGAGGCCACGTCCTTGAGGCTGGAGGCGACGGAGCCGCTTTCCACGGAGGGCAGCGCCGATCCGCCGGGGTGGCGTGAAGCGCCGCCCCGGGGGGGCGGGTCGGCGCTGCCCGGCGTGCCGCCGGGCGTGGCGCTTTCGCCGTCAAAGAGTCCCTCATTGAACGAACCAACCTCTGGGAGATCGAACAACGCGATAGTTTGCCAGATGGCTTCTTCTGAGGCAGGTTCACCATTCAAAATCGCCGCGGCGACTGCCGGTTCAACGCCGATGATCCTTGAAAGTTGGCTCGCGGTAGTCGGTCGTTTTTTTGTAGCTATTTCCAAAAGATCCGCACGGATGGACAGGCCGGTCTTTTTGCGGGCCTTTGCTTCCGGCTTCTCCTCCGCCACACTCAGCACCGACCCCGTCACCTCGTTCGGGCGGTAGGTCGTGCAGCCTTTGCAGCCCTGATCCCAGGCTGCCATGTAGACATCCTTGAAGGCGTCAAAGCTGATGTCTTCCGGGCAGTTGATGGTCTTGGAGATGCTCGAATCCACCCATTTCTGCGCCGCCGCCTGCATCTTGACGTGGTCCAGCGGGGCCAGCGTCTGGGCGTTGACAAAATAATCGGGCAGTTCTGCGTCGCCTTTCAGCTCGCGCCACATCTGCACGGCGTAATCCACCACTTCTTCCTCGGTCCGGCTGCCGTCCTTTTGCAGGACCTTGCGCGAATAGGCATAGGCAAAGACCGGCTCGATCCCCGAACTGACGTTTCCGGCATAAAGGCTGATTGTGCCGGTGGGCGCGACGGAGGTCAGCAGCGCGTTGCGGATGCCGTGTTCGCGGATCGCGTCGCGCACGTCCTCGTCCATCATCTGCATGGTGCCCGAGGCAAGATAGGCATCGGCGTCGAACAGCGGGAAAGGCCCCTTCTCTCTGGCCAGATCGACACTGGCGAGATAGGCGGCACGGGCGATCTGCTTCATCCATTCTTCGGTCTGTGCGGCAGCCTCGTCAGAGCCATAGCGCAGGCCGGTCATCAGCAATGCATCCGCCAGACCGGTGACACCCAGCCCGATGCGCCGCTTGGCCTGCGCCTCACGCGCCTGCGCTTCCAGCGGGAATTTCGACGCGTCGACAACATTGTCCATCATCCGCACCGCTGTCGCCACCAGTTCGCCCAGCGCCTCAAGGTCCAGACCTGCGTCCGGCTCAAAAGGGTTGCTGACCAGCCGCGCCAGGTTGATCGACCCCAGCAGGCAGGCACCATAGGGCGGCAGGGGCTGTTCGCCGCAGGGGTTGGTTGCGGCGATGGTCTCGCAATAGCTCAGGTTGTTGGCCTGGTTGATCCGGTCGATAAAGATCACGCCCGGTTCGGCGAAATCATAGGTGGCGCGCATGATGCTGTTCCACAGGTCGCGGGCCTGCAGGGTGCGATAGACCCTGTCGTCAAAGCGCAGCTCCCAGGGGCCGTCCGCTTTTACCGCCTCCATGAAGGCATCGGTGATCAACACGGACATGTTGAACATGCGCAGGCGCGCGGGGTCGGATTTGGCGGCGATGAAATCCTCAACATCCGGGTGATCGCAGCGCATGGTGGCCATCATCGCGCCCCGGCGCGACCCCGCCGACATGATGGTGCGGCACATCGCGTCCCAGACATCCATGAAGGACAAGGGGCCGGAAGCATCGGCGGACACGCCTTTGACATCCGCCCCCCTGGGCCGGATGGTCGAGAAATCGTAACCGATGCCGCCGCCCTGCTGCATGGTCAGCGCGGCCTCTTTCAGCATGTCGAAAATGCCGCCCATGCTGTCCGGCACGGTGCCCATGACAAAGCAGTTGAACAGCGTCACCCGCCGCGCGGTGCCCGCCCCCGCGGTGATGCGGCCTGCGGGCAGATACTTGAAATCCTCCAGCGCGGCGTAGAATGGCTTTTCCCACTCGGCGGGGTTCTTCTCCACCTGCGCGAGGTCGCGGGCGATGCGCAGCCAGGTGTCCTCCACCGTCACATCGCGCGGCGTGCCATCGGCATCCTTGAAGCGATACTTCATGTCCCAGATCTGTTCGGCGATGGGGGCGGAAAATCGGGACATGTCGAATCTTTCGGCTGGATCAGGAAGGAGACCAAGATAACCCATCCAGTCCCAAACCACCACACTTTGAATGCGCTGCCCGATGCACTACCTTATGTCGTGGCTCAGGGGTGAGTCTGGGGAAAAGCCTGTGGATAAATACGTCAACCTGATCAAGCTGAGTGTCGGGACCGAAAGCATCGAAGGTCTGGAGGACTGGCAACGCCAGCGGTCCAGGCAAATCAAGGATGGGAAATACTACCACGTCACCCGGATGTGGCCCAAGCGCGAGGCCGAGGTGCTGAACGGCGGGTCGATCTATTGGGTGATCAAGGGCGAAGTGCAGGCGCGCCAGCGCATCCTGGGTTTCGATGAAATGATCGGCAATGACGGCATCCGCCGCTGCGGCATCGTGCTGGATCCGGAAATCATCCGCGTCTCACCCGCGTTGCGGCGGCCGTTCCAGGGCTGGCGCTACCTTGACCCCGCCGACGCCCCGCCGGACCTGCGCAAGGGACAGGAAGGCGACACCGCCCTGCCCAGCGAGCTGAACCGCGCGCTGGCCGAGATCGGGGTGATCTGAAGGATCAAATCCGCCACCGGCCGTGCCACCGCGCGCAGGTCAGGCAGGTAGAATACGGATGTCAGCGGCAGCAGCTTTGCCGTCAGACCCGCGCCGGCACCCGGGTAATTTTTGCCCCCAGGGCGTTCAGCCGCTCGTCAATCCGCTCATAACCCCGCTCAATCTGCTGAGCGTTGTTGATGCGCGAAGTCCCCTCGGCCCCCATCGCCGCGATCAGCATCGCCATTCCGGCGCGAATATCGGGGCTTTCGACACGGGCACCGCGCAATCTGGTCGGCCCGGACACGACGGCACGATGCGGGTCGCAGAGCACGATCCTCGCGCCCATCGAGATGAGCTTGTCGGTGAAGAACATCCGCGATTCGAACATTTTCTCGAACATCAGCACCATGCCTTCGCATTGCGTTGCGGCAACCAGGGCGATGGACATCGCATCCGCCGGGAATGCCGGCCAGGGCTGATCCTCGATCTTGGGCACATGGCCGCCGAAGTCCGGTTCGATCGTGAGTTTCTGGGCCGCCGGGACAATCAGATCGTCGCCTTCGATGCGGCAATGGATACCCAGACGCTCGAACCCCATCAGCGTTGAGCGGAGATGTGTCACACCGGCATCGCAGATCCGCAGTTCCGATCGCGTGACCGCAGCCAGACCGATGAAGGAGGCAACTTCGATGTGGTCAGGGCCTATGCGATGGGAGGCGCCCCCCAGGGTACGGCCCCCGTGGACCGTCATGCAGTTGGTGCCGATCCCTTCAATCTTTGCGCCCAGCGCCATAAGGAAACGGGCGAGATCCTGGACATGCGGCTCTGACGCGCAGTTGCGCAGAACGGTCAGGCCACGCGCCGCGACAGCGGCACACAGCGCGTTCTCGGTTGCGGTGACAGAGGGTTCGTCCAGAAACACGTCAGCGCCCGTAAGGGCGCGCGCCCTGAAGACATAGGCGTCATTGACCGAGATATCGGCACCAAGTTCCCGAAGGGCAAGGAAATGCGTATCGAGACGCCGTCGCCCGATCACGTCACCACCGGGCGGCGGCAGCGTAAGCTCACCGCAACGGGCGAGCATCGGACCAGCCAGCAGGATCGACGCTCTGATCCGCATGCAAAGATCGGGGTCAAGATCGGTCGGGCTGAGCCTATGGGCGTGTATCCGCAGGGTGTTGGGACCGGTCCAGGTTGTCTCGGCACCGATCGAGGCGATCAGTTCAAGCAATGCCTCAACATCGCGGATGCGCGGGACGTTGGACAATTCGACGGGCTGATCGGTCAGCAAGGTTGCGGCAATGATCGGCAGCGCCGCGTTCTTGTTCCCGGCTGGCGTGATGCTGCCAGCAAGCCTGTGTCCACCTTCTACGATATATTCGACCCGCTCGTGCGGTTGCGCCACTGCCATATCTGCCTCATCTGTTTTCAACGGAGGGTAACGCACTGACCGCCGAGCACAAGCGCTGAGGTTCATCAGCCAGCGCCTCTATTCACCGGGGGCTGCATCCATAAGCCGGAGAGGAAAGGCGGATTTGCATCGCCACCGGCTGCTGCAGGCGATGGCGCGGCCGCCCTACCCCAGCCGCGCTTCCAGTTCTTTCAGCGTCTTGCGAATCCGTTCATCCATCGGGGCTGTCCGGCTGCGCCAGAGCGTCGCCTGAGAGCGCAGCACCATCCCGTCACAGAGAATCTTGAGGTGATTGGCGCGCAGGGTTTCCCCGCTCGACGTGATGTCGGCAATTGCCTCGGCGGTTTCATTGGCCACCGTGCCTTCGGTCGCGCCCTGGCTGTCAACCAGCGCATAATCGGCCACGCCGCTGTCGCGCAGGAAGTTGCGGACCAGCCGGTGATATTTCGTGGCGATCCGCAGGCGGAATCCATGCGCCGCGCGAAAGGCGGCGGCGGCGGCATCCAGATCGTCCAGAGTGTCCACGTCGATCCAGGCCTTGGGCACCGCGATGATCAGATCCGCATGGCCGAACCCCAGTTCCTCCACCGGTTCGACCAATTGTTCCCAAAGCGCCAGCTTTTCCTGCACCAGGTCGGTGCCGGTGACCCCCATGTGAATGCGCCCCGCGGCCAGCTCGCGGGGGATTTCACCGGCAGACAGCAGGATCAGGCTGACCCCCTCGATTCCCGCGACCGCCCCGGCATATTCCCGGTCAGACCCGGTGCGCTGCAGGGTGATCCCGTGTTGTGCGAACCAGTCAAAGGTCTTTTCCATCAGCCGTCCCTTGGACGGCACCCCGAGCTTGAGCGTCATGGCGCGCCCTCCAGTACCAGCATCAGGCCCGGACGCATCACACCGCCCACCGCCGGAATCTCGCGCCCCTGCCCCAGCCGCCGGGTCAGCGCGTCATAGCGCCCGCCACTGGCAATCGTCGGCAGGTCCGCGCGCGCCTCGGCCCGGAAGCCAAAGACAAACCCGTCGTAGTATTCCATCGACGACCGGCCATAGCTGGCCTCGAACATCAGGTTGTCGGTGTCCACGCCCCGCGCCCGCAGCGCCGCCTCGCGCGCGGTGACACGGGCCACTGCCGGGGCGATGTCGGGCATGTCCACCGCCAGGTCGTGCAACTGGCTGAGCGCATGTGGCATCACCTCGCGCACCTCCAGCAAGGCCTCGATCTGTTCCACCTCGCGGCCCGACAGCGGCGGCGTCGCCGCATCTTCGTGCAGGGCCGCGATACGCTCCTCGATGTCGGCGCGGCTGCGCAATCCGATCAGCGGGGCGTCACTGCGGGCCTGTCCGGCCAGCAGCGCGGCACGGCTGGGCGGCATCGGCGTGCGCCCGGAAAACCGGTCCAGCAGCGCACGGAACCGGCGTGGCCGCCAGATGTGCCGCATCAGCGCATGCCTGCGCCGGGCGCTGGTCTGCAATCCTTCCACCGCCGCCATCAGCACGCCGATGTCGCCGGTCACCGCGCGCAGAGGCAGGCCCCGCAGCGCCTCGGCAATCAGGGCAAAGACCTCGGCATCCGCCGCCGCCGGATCGGCGCGGTCAAACACCTCATAGCCGACCTGGATGTATTCATTGGCGCGGTCCGGGTCTTCCTCCTGCCGGCGAAACACCTCGCCGGAGTAGGTATAGCGCGCGGGTTCGGCGCCCTCGGCCATATGCATCTGCACCACCGGCACGGTGAAATCGGGGCGCAGCATCTGCTCCCCCCGCAGCGCGTCCGAGGTGACATAGGCACGCGCGCGCATGTCCTCGCCGTAAAGCTCCAGCAGGGTGGTTGCCGGCTGCAGGATCGGCGGTTCCACCAGCGCCGCACCCTGCGCCTCGAACATCGCGCGCAGGGATGCTGCGCGGGTCAGGGTTTCGGAACGTGTGGGCATCATCCAGACCCGTAGATAATTTTCTTGACCGCTTCGACCCAGTCACCTCGCGATACTTCGTACTGGTTCGGGCGCTCTTTCCACTCTTCGTGTGAGGCGTCCTTCGCTATCCTATTACCAAGGACAAGGTCCTTGATCTGCACTACACCGCGCTCGAATTCGTCGCTACCGGCAATGACAGCAACTGGACTATTCCGCTTGTCCGCGTATTTCAGTTGATTACCAAAATTTTTCGGATTTCCTAGATAGACTTCTGCCCGAATTTTCTCTTTCCGTAACTCCGCTACCATTTCCTGATAATCAGACATACGATCACGATCCATTACAGTAACCACCACAGGACCTTCCTGAACTACTTCCATTCCAGAGGCCTGCTGTTTCATCGCCAGCGCCGCCAGCAGCCGGTCCACACCGATGGAGACACCGGTGGCCGGCACTTCCTGCCCGGTGAAACGTTTCACCAGATCGTCATAACGCCCGCCCCCCGCGACAGAGCCGAAGTTCCGGGTGCGGCCCTTTTCATCCTGGATTTCGAAGGTGAGTTCAGCCTCGAAAACGGGGCCGGTGTAATAGCCGAGGCCGCGCACGACGGAGGGGTCGATGACGATGCGGTCTGAGTGGTAGCCCTGTGATTTCAGAAGCTCCGAAATTTCTCGCAGTTCCTCGACACCTTCAGCCCCGACTGTAGAATCATCGACTAACTCGTACAGAACTTCGAGAACATAGAAGTTCCAAAGCTTTGCCCACGGTTCATAGCGACCCAGCACGGAGACTAAATCAGCATCATGCTGTGTCGATGCACCAAAGAACATTGATTTCAATTCTTCAGGAAGACCGGCATTCTCGCTCACGCGCAATAGTCGCTCCTGCGCCTTGTTATTAGCAGTAACGAAGCCCATGATTTGGCGAACCTGCAAGTCACTCAACCCAGCACCACCCGTAAAATCCCCGCTCTCGTCCTTGCGGCCCTCGCCCAGCAAGGCGCGCACACCCTCCGGGCCCAGCCGGTCCAGCTTGTCGATCGCGCGCAGCACAATCCCACGCTCGGCTTCCTTGTCGTCCCCCGACAGGCCCGCCACTTCCAGCACGCCATTGAGCACCTTGCGGTTGTTCACGCGAATGATGTAGTCCCCCCGCGCAATCCCGACCTCTTCCAGACAATCGGCCAGCATCGCGCAGATCTCGGCATCCGCCGCCACCGACGGCGCGCCGACGGTATCGGCATCGCATTGGTAGAACTGGCGGAACCGCCCCGGCCCCGGCTTTTCATTGCGCCAGACCGGGCCCATTGCATAGCGCCGGTAGGGGGTCGGCAGATCGTTGCGGTGCTGCGCATAGACCCGCGCCAGCGGTGCCGTCAAATCATAACGCAGCGCCAGCCAGTCGCCGGGCCTGTCGCCCTCTGCGTCCTCCTGCCAGGCGAACACCCCCTCGTTGGGGCGGTCCACATCGGGCAGGAACTTGCCCAGCGCCTCGACGGTCTCCACACCGGAACTTTCCAAGGCATCAAAGCCATAGCGGTGATAGACAGAAGCAATCTTGCGCAGCATCTCGGCCCGATGCGTGACCTCGGCGCCAAAGTAGTCGCGGAACCCCTTCGGGGTCTCGGCCCTGGGGCGGGGGGTCTTCTTGGGCTTGGCCATGATACCTGTTCCTGTCAGCGCTGCATCTGCGCCCTGCCTCTACCCCAGCCCCCTTGCAAGGGCAAGCGACGCAAGGGCTGCTTGCCCCCTGCTCTTTTTGGCAAACAAATATCCCTGCACAACATCCATTCCAAGCGGGCCGTCGACATGTTACAGCGCAGCCATGGAAAAACTCGAAGAACAGATCGCCCATCTGACCCGCATCGTCGACGACCTGTCAGAGATCATTGCGCGGCAGGAGACGGAAATCACCACCCTGAACCGCCGGGTGCACATGCTGATGCAGCGCGAGGGCGAAAGGGAAGCGAGCCAGGGCAGTGGCGTGGTGCTGGGTGACGAACGCCCGCCGCACTACTGAGCCGACCCCTGCCACGGGCGCCAAAATTCTTCAAAGAATTTTGCCCGGAATTTTCGAAAATTCCGGCCCCTCAGCCGCTGGTCTTGACCGCGGCGGCGATCACCGCGCCGTCATGCACCAGCAACTCGGTCCAGCGGCTGGAATTGCCGAAACTGTCGTAGGCGCTGACAAAGAAGGTGCTGCGGTCCATCCGGTCGATCTTTGCCCCGCAGGGCTTGCCTTTGCGCGCGCCGCAGACATCGCGCTTGACGGATTCATAGGCCTTGTCGGTGGCACCCACCGGCAGGTTCTCGCCCCCCGGTCCATAGTGCAGCTGCTCATACAGCGATGCGGCCCCCAGCAGGACACTGGCCGCCGTCAGCTGGCGCGGGCAGCCATCCGCAAAACCGGTGATATAGAAGGTCCGCGCAACCGCAGAACCGGATGCGGAATCATAAAGAGCATAGCCCCGCGCGGGGGCGCTTTCGATTTTCTGGCCCATCGGTTTGCCTTTGGCCTCGCAGACCCGCGCAACGACCCCATAGGGCAGGACCGTGCCATAGGCCACATCACGCGCATCGGGACCGTCACGGGGTGTCTCGCGGTTTGCCCCGCCGCCAAGCCCGAAAAGCCCGCCGCGCTGACGTTCCGACTGTGGCGCATCCTCGGGGCTGAGGGCTGCGACTTCAACCCCGGCCTCCTGCCCCACTTCCGTGCGCTCAGGGTCCTGCGCGGGCTGCGCCGCCCCTCCGGCACGCCGGAACAGGCCCAGAATACCGCCACGTGCCGCAGGTTCCTGCGGTGCGCGCGCCTGCTCTGCCGGGATCACAGCCGCATCACCGCCCGAGGCGGCGCTGCTGCCAAAGAACCCTTCACGCGCGACTTCCGCCTCGCCCGGCAGGGCCTGCGCCGCCGGATCCTCATCCGACAGCTCCACATCGGAAATACGGTCAACGCCGGCCAACGGGTCGCCGCAGGCGCCCAGGGCCAGCAGAATGCTGACAAGAATAGCTGATCGAAACATGACACATCTCCCCGATGTGGGGTCTTTTATCCCAGCGGCGAGGCTTCGTCCACTCGACCGGCAGGATGTGCCGGCGGCAGGCGTGAACCGGCTCAGATTTCCTGCACTTCCAGCACGCCGCCCAGGGACCGGATCGCCCCCTTGATCTGGGGGGTCACGGGGTATTCGAACCCCAGGTCCACCTCGACCTCACCCGGCAGGGAGGGATCCATCAGACAAAGCTGGATCGGCCCCTTGCCCGCGGCCCGCGCCGCCGAGCGCGCGCCCTCCAGCACCTGCGCCACAGCCGCAACCGCCTCCGGCGCATCGACAAAGACCCGCAAGCCGATGCTGCCCGCATCCGCCACGGCCATGTCCACCGGCGCCACGGACCGGCCCAGCAATTTCAACTGGTCGCTTTCCATCGTCGCCTCGACCGTGACCACCACCTTGGATCCCGTCTCCAGGTGGTCACGGGCAAGTTCCAGCGTGTCGGAGAAAAGCGTGACTTCATAGCCGCCGGTGGGGTCAGACATCTGGGCAAAGGCAAACCGGTTACCGCGCGCGGATTTGCGTTCCTGCCGCCCGGCGACCACACCCGCAAGCCGCGCGTTCATCGCGCCCCGTTCACTCACCTTTTCGGTCAATTCGTCCAGCGTCAGGAAAGGCACGCCCCGGTCATTGCCCCATTTGCGCTTGAGCGGAGTCATGTAATCGTCCAGCGGATGCCCCGACAGGTAGAAACCCACTGCCTTGAATTCCTCTGTCAGGCGTTCGGCGGGCAGCCAGTCGTCGCAGGGCAGCATGCGCGGCTCGGGCAGGTCATCGCCCGCCTCGCCGAACAGCGACACCTGGTTGCTGGCCTTCTGTTCATGGATCGCCGCTGAATAGCCGACCAGCGCATCCAGCGCCTGAAACACCCGCCGCCGGTTCGCATCCAGCTGGTCGAAGGCTCCCGACCGCGCCAGCATTTCCAGTGGCCGCTTGCCCACGCGCTTCAGGTCCACCCGCCGCGCCAGGTCGAACAGCGTCGCAAAGGGCCGCTCCTGCCCCTCGACCCGCCGGCCTTCGGTGATCAGCTTCATCGCCTCGACACCGACGTTCTTGAGCGCACCCAGCGCATAGACCAGCGCACCGTCCACCACCTTGAATGTCGCGTCCGAGCGGTTCACGCAGGGCGGCACCCAGGGCAGTTCCAGCCGCTTGCGCACTTCTTCGAAATAAACCGCCAGCTTGTCGGTCAGGTGGATGTCGCAATTCATGACACCGGCCATGAACTCCACCGGATGGTTCGCCTTGAGCCATGCGGTCTGGTAGCTGACCACGGCATAGGCAGCGGCATGCGACTTGTTGAACCCGTAGTTGGCGAATTTCTCCAACAGGTCGAAAACCTCGGTGGCCTTTTTCTTGTCGACCCCGTTTTCCATCGCACCCTTTTCGAACTTGGGGCGTTCCTTGGCCATCTCCTCGGCGATCTTCTTGCCCATGGCGCGGCGCAGCAGGTCGGCGCCGCCGAGCGAATAGCCCGCCATGACCTGCGCGATCTGCATCACCTGTTCCTGATAGACGATGATGCCCTGGGTCTCTTCGAGAATGTCGTCAATCAGCGGATGGATCGATTCCAGCTCGCGCTTGCCGTTCTTGACGTCGCAATAGGTCGGGATGTTCTCCATCGGGCCGGGACGGTACAGCGCCACCAGCGCCACGATATCCTCGATGCAGGTGGGTTTCATGCGTTTCAGGGCATCCATCATGCCGCTGGATTCCACCTGGAACACCGCCACCGTCTTGGCGCTTGCGTAAAGTCTGTAAGACGCCTCATCATCCAGCGGGATTGTCGAGATATCGTCCAGCACCCCCTCTGGCGGGGTGAACAGCTCCGTCCCGTCGGCGGCAAGATGCAGGTGACGCCCGGATGCCTTGATCTGGTCCACCGCGTTCTGGATCACGGTCAGCGTCTTGAGGCCCAGGAAGTCGAACTTCACCAGCCCGGCCTGTTCCACCCATTTCATGTTGAACTGGGTCGCGGGCATGTCGGAACGCGGATCCTGATAGAGCGGCACCAGATGATCCAGCGGCCGGTCCCCGATCACCACACCGGCGGCATGGGTGGAGGCATTGCGCAACAGCCCCTCGACCTGCTGGCCATATTCCAGCAGGCGCGCGACGACCTCCTCGTTCTTGGCCTCCTCGCGCAGGCGCGGCTCATCCGCCAGCGCCTTTTCGATGGAAACGGGTTTTACCCCCTCCACCGGGATCATCTTGGACAGCCGGTCCACCTGTCCGTAAGGCATCTGCAAGACCCGCCCGATGTCGCGCACCGCCGCCTTGGACAGAAGCGCGCCGAAGGTGATGATCTGACCCACCTTGTCGCGCCCGTATTTGCCCTGCACATATTGGATCACCTCCTCGCGACGATCCATGCAGAAGTCGATGTCGAAGTCGGGCATGGACACCCGCTCGGGGTTCAGGAACCGCTCGAACAGCAGTGAATAGCGCAGCGGGTCTAGGTCGGTGATCAGCAGCGCATAGGCCACAAGCGAGCCCGCGCCAGAGCCGCGCCCCGGCCCCACCGGAATGTCGTGATCCTTGGCCCATTTGATGAAATCCGCCACGATCAGGAAGTAGCCGGGAAAGCCCATCCCCTCGATGATCCCGAGCTCGAATTCGAGCCGCTTCTCATAGTCCGCCACCGGCGCGGCATGGGGGATGATCGCCAGCCGCGCGCGCAGCCCCTCCTGCGCCTGACGGCGCAGTTCGGCCACCTCGTCATCGGCGAACTTCGGCAGGATCGGGTCGCGCCGATAGGCCATGAAGGCGCAGCGACGGGCGATTTCAACAGTGTTTTCGACAGCCTCCGGCAGATCGGCAAACAGGGTCACCATCTCCGCCTCGGATTTGAAATAGTGCTGGGCGGTCAGCCGCCGCCGCGCCTCCTGCTGATCGACATAGGCACCTTCGGCGATGCAGATCAGCGCGTCATGCGCCTCGTACATCTCTGTCTTGGGGAAATAGACGTCGTTGGTGGCGACCAGCGGCAGGTCCATGGCATAGGCCATCTCGACCAGCCCGCGTTCCGTCAGCCGCTCCGCTTCCGGCTGGCCATCCTCGCCCGGATGGCGCTGCAGCTCCACATAGAGCCTGTCGCCGAAAGACGCCGCCAGCCGCGCCATCAGCGCCTCTGCCGCCGGGCGCTGGCCATTTTGCAAAAGCATCCCCACCGGCCCGCCCGGCCCCCCGGTCAGGCAGATGATGTCGCCGCTCAATGCCTCCAGTTCCTCCAGCGTGACCTGCGGCCGCGCGCCGCCCTTGTCGATGTAAAGGCAGGAGTTCAGCTTCATCAGGTTTTCATAGCCTGCCTCGTTCTGCGCCAGCAGAACCACCGGGGCCGGATCACGCGGGCGTTCCCCCGGCTGGACCGCGACATAGGCCAGATCGACCTGGCAGCCGATGATCGGCTGAACCCCGGCCCCGGCCATCCCGACGGAGAATTCCAGCGCCGCGAACATGTTGTTGGTGTCGGTCAGCGCCAGCGCGGGCATCCCCGCATCACGGCACATCTGCGGCAGTTTCTTCAACCGCAGCGCGCCTTCCAGCAGTGAATATTCCGAATGGGTGCGCAGGTGGATGAATCGGGGGGCATGTTTCATGGGCCAACCGTATCCAGCCGACCCGCCGGGGGCAATCGGCGGTGTGCCGCGCAAGCGAAGTTAACACTTAGCATAACAACTAAGCATCGATTGACGCCCGGGCTGACAGGCCGATATTCAGCCGCATGGCCAATAAACGACTCGATCTTGTATTCTCGACCCTCTCGGACGCCACCCGCCGCGCGGTGGTGGAGCGGCTTGCAGGCGGTCCGGCATCGGTCTCCGAACTGGCGGCCCCCCATGACATGGCCCTGCCCACCTTCATGCGGCATCTCAAGGTCCTTGAAACCGCGGGACTGGTGCGCTCGGTCAAGAAGGGCCGCGTGCGCACCTGCCATATCGAGGCGGCGCCGCTGATGGAAGTGCAGGGTTGGCTGGCCTGGCAGCGACAGGTCTGGGAGCAACGGCTCGACAGGCTCGATGCCATGACGCGCGCCCTGGACACGGACGAGGGCACGGACAAGGACGAGCGCACGGCTTGACCGGTCACGATCCGAAACGCGCCCCCGAACGGATCCGAAACATCGCGGCCTCCGCCATGGCTCTCACGGCGCGCCTTACGGGTCGCGTGAACGCCGCCTTCGCGGGCAACAGCCCCCCGCGGGCGGAAAATTCACGGGGTGGCCGCGTGCTTTTGCTTGCCAGAGCCCCGGAAATCTCCCTAGTCTGCTTCCAGTAAACGGGCCGCTCCCCTTCTACGTCGCATCGAGGGGGCCGCATCAGGCCCCCACATACGTAACGCGACGGGTTTCAGGCATGGACATCACGTTTCTTCTGAACGGAGAACCTGTGTCACCAACCGACGTATCCCCCACCACCACGCTGCTTGACTGGCTGCGCGAAGCGCGCGGCCTGACCGGCACCAAGGAGGGCTGCAACGAGGGCGACTGCGGGGCCTGCACGGTGATGATCACCGACGAAACGGGATCGCGCGCGCTGAACGGCTGCATCCTTTTCCTGCCGCAGGTGCATGGCAAACATGTCACCACGGTGGAAGGCATCAGCGCCCCCGACGGCAGCCTGCACCCGGTGCAGCAGGCGATGGTGGACCACCACGGCAGTCAATGCGGCTTCTGCACACCGGGTTTCGTGGTCTCCATGGCCTGCGCCCATCTCAACAAGGCCACCGACCATGACACGCAGCTTGCGGGAAACCTCTGCCGCTGCACCGGCTATGCCCCGATCATCCGGGCGGCCCGGGCGGCAGAGGCCGCACCTATCCCCGCCCATCTCGAAAACCTGTCGCTTCATTGTTCCGAAAATACCACCGGGGGGTCCGGGGGGCTGGCCCCCCGGGTTCTGCAGCCGACCCATTCCGACGATCTGGCGCGCTGGTACGCCGCCAACCCCGAGGCCACCCTGATTGCAGGGGCCACCGACGTGGGCCTCTGGGTCACCAAGCAATTCCGCGATCTGGACCAGATCGCCTTTCTCAACCAATGCGCCGATCTGCGCGGCATCACGGATGCGGGCGATCACTGGCGCATCGGGGCGATGACCAGCCTGACCATGCTTGAGGCCCATTTCGCCCCGTACCATCCCAGCCTCGGCGCCATGCTGCGCCGCTATGGCTCTGTGCAGGTCCGCAATGCCGCGACCATTGGCGGCAATATTGCCAACGGCTCGCCCATCGGCGACGGGCCGCCCGCGCTGATCGCCCTGGGGGCCACCCTGCATCTGCGTCACGGCGAGACGCGCCGCAGCCTGCCGCTGGAGGATTTTTTTCTCGCCTATGGCAGGCAGGACCGCGCGCCGGGCGAATTCGTCGAGGCGGTCAGCGTTCCGAAACAACCCGATACCCTGCGCTGTTACAAACTCTCGAAACGCTTCGATCAGGACATCTCGGCGGTCTGCGGCTGTCTCAACATCACCCGCCAGGACCAGACCATCACCAGCGCCCGCATCGCCTTTGGCGGCATGGCGGGCACCCCGAAACGCGCAGCTGCGGCCGAGGCCGCGCTGACCGGCGCGCCTTTCACTGCTGACAGTTTCCAGGCCGCGATGGCGGCAATGGCGGCGGATTTCGAACCCATGTCCGACATGCGCGCCTCTGCCCGCTACCGGATGCAGACGGCGCAGAACATGCTGCTGCGGTACTTCCATGACCTCTCCGGCCAGACAACCGATGTCAGCAAGGTGCGCGCATGAGCATCGCGCAGCCCCTGCCCCATGACGCCGCAGAACTGCATGTGACCGGCGCCGCGCGTTATGTCGATGACATTCCGGTGCCGGGCAATACACTGCATCTGGCTTTCGGGCTCAGCCGGCACGCCGCCGGAAAGATCACCGCCATGGACCTTGACGCGGTCCGGGACGCCCCCGGCGTGGTCGCCGTGCTGAGTGCCGGGGATCTGCCCTTCGATGCCGATTGCTCCCCCTCCAACCATGACGAGCCCCTGCTGGCGACGGGCGAGGTCCATTACCTTGGCCAGCCGCTGTTTCTGGTCATCGCCACCTCGCATCTGGCCGCGCGCCGGGCGGCGCAGCTGGGCAAGGTCGGGATTGCGGCGCAGAAACCGGTCCTGAGCATCGCGGAGGCCCTTGCCGCCAACACAAGGTTCGAGGAAGGGCCGCGCATCTATCAAAAGGGCGAACCGGAGGCGATGCTGCCCCGGGCCGCACACCGCCTGTCGGGCAGCATCGGGATCGGCGGGCAGGAGCATTTCTATCTGGAGGGGCAAGCCGCCCTTGCCCTGCCGCAGGAAGGCGGCGACATGCTGGTGCACAGTTCCACCCAGCACCCGACAGAGATCCAGCACAAGGTTGCCCATGCCATCGGCAAGCCGATGCATGCCGTGCGCGTGGAGACCCGCCGCATGGGCGGCGGTTTCGGCGGCAAGGAAAGCCAGGGCAACGCGCTGGCCATCGCCTGCGCGCTGGCCGCGCGGCAGACCGGGCGGCCCTGCAAGATGCGCTATGACCGCGACGACGACATGATCGTGACCGGCAAGCGGCACGATTTCCGCATCGACTATGACGTGGGCTTTGACGATGCAGGCCGCATCGTGGCGCTGGATTTCACCCAATACGCGCGCTGCGGCTGGGCCATGGACCTGAGCCTGCCGGTGGCAGACCGGGCGATGTTGCATGCCGATAACGCCTATCACCTGAAACACATCCGCATCACCTCGCACCGGTTGCGCACCAATACGCAATCGGCCACCGCCTTTCGCGGCTTTGGCGGGCCACAGGGGATGGTCGGGATCGAAAAGGTGATGGACCATATCGCCCATGCCCGCGGGCTGGACCCGTTGGCGGTGCGGCGGGCCAATTACTATGCCGATCATGTCGCTCCGCCGCCAAAGGTCGAAACCGGCAGCGCGCCGGTCACCGCCTCACCGGCAGAGGACAATACCTCGCGCGGGGCGCGGCCTGCACCGGCCAGAACGCCCCCGGCCCCGGCGCCGGCCGAAGGCCAGCAGACAACGCCCTATCACCAGCCGGTCACCGATTGCGTCATCAATGCGCTGACCGACCGGCTGGCGCAAAGCTGCGACTATGACAGGCGGCGCGACGCGATTGCGGCGTGGAACGCAGGCCAGCCACTGCTCAAACGCGGCATCGCGCTGACCCCGGTGAAATTCGGCATTTCCTTCACCCTCACCCATCTCAACCAGGCGGGGGCGCTGGTGCATGTCTATCAGGACGGGTCAATCCACCTGAACCACGGTGGCACGGAGATGGGCCAGGGCCTGTTCCTCAAGGTCGCGCAGGTGGCTGCCAGCCGCTTTGGCGTGCCGCTGGAAGCGGTCAAGATCACCGCGACGGATACCGGCAAGGTGCCCAACACCTCCGCCACGGCGGCCTCCTCCGGGTCGGACCTGAACGGCATGGCGGTGCAGAACGCCTGCGACGAGATCCGCGAACGGATCAGGGCGCATCTGGCGGAACGCTACCAGACCTCCGAGATCCGTTTTGCCGGGGGCATGGTGCGCGCGGGTGGCGAGGAGATCACCTTTGCCGAGGCCGCCGCCTCTGCCTATCAGGCGCGGGTCAGCCTGTCGGCCACCGGGTTCTACAAGACACCGGATATCGAATGGGACCGGATCCGGGGCCGGGGGCGGCCGTTTTACTATTTCGCCTATGGCGCGGCCTGCACCGAGGTGGTGATCGACACGCTGACCGGTGAAAACCGCATCCTGCGCACCGACATCCTGCATGACGCGGGTGCCTCGCTGAATCCCGCCATCGACACCGGCCAGATCGAGGGCGGCTACGTGCAGGGCGCGGGCTGGCTGACGACGGAGGAACTGGTCTGGGATGACAAGGGCGCGCTGAAGACCCATGCGCCCTCGACCTACAAGATACCCGCCTGCGGCGACCGCCCCGAGGTGTTCAACGTGGCGCTCTGGGACCAGCCGAACCCGGCGCAGACAATCTACCGGTCCAAGGCGGTGGGGGAGCCGCCGCTGATGCTGGGGATCTCCGCGCTGATGGCCCTGTCGGATGCGGTGGCAGCCTGTGGTCCGGGTTATGGCGACCTGCAGGCCCCCGCGACGGCCGAACAGGTCCTGGCCGCCGTGGAAAGGACCCGGGCATGAGTGACGCGGTCTATGTCCAGATCACTGCCACGCGCGGTTCCGCGCCCCGCGATGCGGGCACGGCGATGAAAGTCACCCTGCGGGACATCACCGGCACCATCGGCGGCGGTGCGCTGGAGCTTCAGGCGATTGAAACGGCCCGCAGGATGCTGGCGGAGGATGCCCCCGAACGGGAGGAAACCCTGCCCCTGGGTCCGGGCCTCGGTCAATGCTGTGGCGGTGCGGTCTCGCTACGGTTCACCCGCGAGACATGTGCAACCGACGTGGCGCAGGTTCATACCCATCCGGATGTCACATACCGCCATCCCCCTGCAGACCTCTGGCTGTGGGGCGCCGGGCATGTGGGCCGCGCGGTGGTGCGGGCCTGCCCGCCCCAAGCCTTCAACATAACCTGGGTAGATACAGGCGCCGACCGTTTCCCACCGCAGGTGGGAAGCCATGTCACGACGGTCCCGGCGGCGGACATGCCGCGGCTTGCCGCGCGCGCGCCGGTGCAGGCGCATCACCTGATCTTTACCTATGCCCATGACCTCGACCTCGCGCTCTGCGCCGCGCTGCTGACACGCGGTTTTGCCTCCTGCGGGCTGATCGGGTCGGAGACCAAATGGGCGCGGTTCAGCAAGAGATTGCGCGCGCTGGGGCTTGATCCCGCGCCGATCACCTGCCCCATTGGGGACAAATCGCTTGGCAAGGTCCCCGATGACATTGCCAGGGGCTGTGTAAACGGGCTTCTTGCCCTGATGCCCGAAGGGGAAACCGCATGACCGATACACCCCTGCTGGACCTGTCCGGCCTGACCAAGGCCTATCCCGGTGTCGTGGCCAATGACGGTGTGTCGCTGCGCATCGCGCCGGGCGAAGTGCATGCCCTGCTGGGCGAAAACGGCGCGGGCAAATCGACCCTGGTCAAGATGATCTACGGGCTGGTGAAGCCGGATGCGGGAAAAATGCAGATGCATGGCGCGGGTTTTGCCCCGGCGGAACCCCGCGCGGCGCGGGCGGCGGGTGTGGGCATGGTGTTCCAGCATTTTTCGCTGTTCGATGCGCTGACCGTTGCCGAGAATATCGCACTGGGGATGGAGGACGCACCGAAGCTGCGCGCATTGAGCCAGCGCATCCGCGAGGTCTCCGATACCTATGGTTTGCCGCTGTCGCCCGACCGCGTGGTGGGCGACCTCTCGGCAGGCGAGCGCCAGCGGGTCGAGATCATCCGCTGCCTGTTGCAGGACCCCAAGCTGCTGATCATGGATGAGCCTACATCCGTGCTGACCCCGCAGGAGGTGGAGATCCTGTTCAAGACCCTGCGCAAGCTCTCCGCCGAGGGCACTGCGATCCTGTATATTTCGCACAAGCTGGAGGAGATCCGCGCGCTCTGTGACAGCGCCACGATCCTGCGGCTGGGCAAGGTGGTGGGCCATTGCACCCCCTCAGAGACATCGGCCCGCGACATGGCGGAAATGATGGTGGGCACGGTGCTGAAAACCCCCACACGGGCCGGCAAGACGCCGGGTGACGTGGTGCTGGCGCTGACTGGCCTCTCCGCGAAATCGCCCAGCGCCTTCGGCATGCCGCTGCGCGACATCAATGTCGAGGTGCGCGCGGGCGAGGTGCTGGGCATCGGCGGGGTGGCGGGCAACGGCCAGGACGAATTGCTGGCAGCCCTTTCCGGCGAAACCCTCAGCGCGCCGGGGATGATCGCCTTTCAGGGCCGCGACATCGGCGTGCTGGGCCCGACCCCGCGCCGCGCGATGGGCATCCTGACAGCGCCGGAGGAACGGCTGGGCCATGCCGCCGCCCCCGACATGTCGCTGACGGAGAACGCCATGCTGACCGGCGCGGCGCGCGAAAACCTGGACCGGGGCGGCATGCTGGACTGGGGCGCCGCACGTGCCTTTGCCGAACGGATCATCAGCACTTTCGACGTGCGCACGCCCGGCCCGGGCAATGCGGCGCGCTCCCTGTCGGGGGGCAACCTGCAGAAATTCGTGATCGGGCGCGAGGTCCTGCAACGCCCCGACCTTCTGGTGGTGAACCAGCCGACCTGGGGGGTCGATGCCTCTGCCGCCGCCGCGATCCGCCAGGCCCTGCTGGATCTGGCGGAAAACGGCGCGGCCATTATTGCAATCAGCCAGGATCTGGACGAGTTGATGGAAATTTCCGACCGTTTCGCCGCCTTGAACGAAGGCCGCCTGTCACCTCCCCGCCCCGCGCAGGGGCTGACGGTGGATGAGATCGGGATGATGATGGGTGGCGCCCATGGAATGGAGGTGGCGCATGTCTGAACCGGTTCATTCGTGTATTTCGGGAACAATGAAGCCAGGGGGCGGCGCATGATCCGGCTGGAGAAACGACCGCAGCCGAGCCGGGCTTTTTCGCTGGCCACGCCCCTGCTGGCGGTGCTGGCAACCATGGTGTTTGGCGGGTTGATGTTTGCCCTGTTGGGCAAGGACCCTGTCATCTCGATCATCACGATCTTCTGGCAGCCGCTGTTCGGCGAATTCGCCTTTTATTATCGGCCGCAACTGCTGATCAAGGGGGCGCCGCTGGTGCTGATCGCCATCGGGCTGAGCCTGGGCTTCAAGGCGGGGATCTGGAACATCGGGGCGGAAGGGCAATACATCATGGGTGCGCTCTTTGGTGCGGGCGTGGGGCTGGCATTTTATCCGTTGGACAGTTTCATCGTCTTTCCGCTGATGGTTTTGGGCGGCGCCTTTGGCGGCTGGATCTGGGCAATGATCCCGGCCATGTTGAAGGTAAGGTTCGGCACCAACGAGATTCTCGTATCCTTGATGCTGGTCTATGTGGCCGAGCAATTCCTTGCCTCGATGTCGCTGGGCCTGATGAAGAACCCCGAAGGTTTCGGCTTTCCCGGGTCGCGCAACCTGCAGCAATACGAAAGCGCCTTCAACGCCGACCTGATCGAGGGATCGGGCATGCATTGGGGCGTTGTGGCGGCACTGATCGCGGTGATCTTTGCCTATGTGCTGCTGACCAAACACCGGTTGGGCTTTGCCATTCGCGTCACCGGCGAGGCGCCGCGCGCCGCGCGTTTCTCTGGTGTGAACCCGACGCGGCTGGTGTTGTTCTGCCTTGGCACATCGGGGCTTCTGGCCGGTCTGGCCGGGCTGTTCGAAGTTGCAGGGCCCGCGGGCCAGGTGACGATTGATTTCAACGTGGGGTATGGCTTTACCGCGATCATCGTTGCCTTTCTGGGCCGGTTGCACCCGATCGGCATCCTGCTCGCGGGCGGGCTGATGGCGCTGACCTATATCGGCGGGGACATCGCGCAATCGCAGCTTGGCCTGCCCGCTGCCGCGATACAGGTGTTCCAGGGAATGTTGCTGTTCTTCCTGCTCGCCTTTGACCTGTTGACGAATTACCGGCTCCGCTTTGGCCGGACGGAGGTGGCGTGATGGACCTTTCTGCAATCAACCCGATCCTCTTCGTCGCCGGTTTTCTGGTCGCGGCGACGCCGCTGATCTTTGCCGCCATCGGTGAACTGGTGGTCGAGAAATCCGGTGTCCTGAACCTTGGCGTCGAAGGCATGATGATCACCGGCGCGATCTGCGGCTTTGCTGTGGCGGTGGAAACCGGCTCACCCCTGCTGGGCTTTGCCGCCGCCGCTGCAGGCGGGGCACTGCTGTCGCTGCTTTTTGCCTTCCTTACCCAGATTGCACTGGCCAACCAGGTCGCTTCCGGCCTGGCACTTACGCTCTTCGGGCTCGGGCTCTCGGCGCTCCTGGGGCAAAGCTATGTCGGGGTGAAACCGCCGCGCCTGGGCGATATCGACTTCGGCCCGCTGGCGGATATTCCGGTGATCGGGCCCATCGTCTTCACCCATGACGTCATCCTGTACCTCGGTCTCGCGCTTGTCGCGGCCACATGGGCCGTGCTGAAATTCACCCGCGCGGGGCTGGTGCTGCGCGCCGTGGGCGAAAGCCATGATGCCGCCCATGCACTGGGCTATCACGTCAAACGCATCCGGACATTTGCCATCATGTTCGGCGGCGCCTGCGCGGGCGTCGGCGGGGCCTACATCAGCCTGATCCGGGTGCCGCAATGGACCGAAGGCATGACCGCCGGCATCGGCTGGATCGCCCTCGCCCTGGTTGTCTTCGCCTCCTGGAAGCCCGGGCGCCTGCTGCTGGGTGCTTATCTTTTCGGCGGCATCACACAATTGCAGCTCAATCTGCAGGGCGCGGGCGTTGCCATTCCGGTGGAGTATCTGGCAATGTCGCCCTATCTCATCACGATCATCGTCCTGGTGATCCTGTCAGCGGACAAATCGGCGGCACCTGCCTCCCTTGGCCGCACTTTCCATGCCTCTCAATAGGGGCCAATTCAGCCCGACAAGGGCATCAAACGGGGACTTCACATGAAACTCACCAAACTACTGACCAGCGCTGCCATCGCCCTGGGTCTGGCCACGGCAGCCCATGCCGATGGCCATGAAAAGACCAAGGTCGGCTTTGTCTTTGTCGGCCCTGTCGGCGACGGCGGCTGGACCTACGAACACAACCAGGGCCGCCTGGCCGTCGAAGAGGAATTCGGCGATGCGGTCGAAACCGTCTTTGTGGAAAACGTGGCCGAGGGCCCGGACAGCGAGCGGGTGATGACGCAGATGGCGCTGGACGGCGCCGACCTGATCTTCACCACCTCCTTCGGCTACATGGACCCGACCATCAACGTCGCCAAGAAATTCCCGGACGTGAAATTCGAACATGCCACCGGTTACAAGCGCGCCGACAACGTCAGCACCTATTCCGCGCGCTTCTACGAAGGCCGCGCCATCCAGGGCCATATCGCGGGCAGCATGACCAAAAGCAACATCATCGGCTACATCGGCTCCTACCCGATCCCCGAAGTGATCCGCGGCATCAATTCCGCCTATATCCACGCCAAGAAGGTGAACCCCGACGTCCAGTTCAAGATCGTCTGGGCCTACACATGGTTTGACCCCGCCAAGGAAGCGGATGCTGCCAAGGTGCTGATCGAACAGGGTGCCGACGTGGTGCTGCAGCACACCGATTCCACCGCGCCCCAGGCCGCCGCGCAGGAAGCCGGTAACGTGATCACCTTCGGTCAGGCCTCCGACATGGCGCAATATGCCCCGACACCACGGGTCTCTTCGATCATCGACAACTGGGCACCCTATTACATCGCGCGCACCAAGGCCGTGATGGATGGCACCTGGGAATCGACGGACACCTGGGACGGCATCGGTCCGGGCATGGTCGGCATCGGCGAGATCACCGACGCGGTCCCCGCAGAGGTCAAGGAACAGGCCCTGGCGCTGAAGGAAAGCATCGCCTCGGGCGCATACCACCCCTTCACCGGGCCGATCAACAAACAGGATGGCAGCGCCTGGCTGGCCGAGGGCGAAACCGCCGATGACGGCACGCTGGCGGGCATGAACTTCTATGTCGAAGGCATCGAAGGCGATATCCCGCAATAACCCGACCAGATCCCGATCAAAGGAGGCAGGTCCCCACACCTGCCTCCTTTTTCGTTTCATTGTTCCTAAAATACACCTGCACTGCCCCCGCAAAGGAATATCCGGCCGATCTCCCGGGCTCAGCGTGCCACAGGTGCCCGGCATGACGTCGCGGCGTCAGCCGCGTCCGCCGGATCACCGCAGCGCTTCTCGCTTTTCCTTTCGCGGCCACCCGTTACACTGGCTCCGGAACCGCCGCGAAAGGCCAGATTATGATCCACGTCCACCACCTCAACCGCTCCCGCTCGCATCGCATCCTGTGGCTGCTGGAGGAAATCGGCCATCCCTACACCATTGCGCATTACAAGCGTGACGCCAAAACCAATCTCGCCCCGCCGGAGTTGCGCAGCGTGCACCCCCTGGGCAAATCGCCCATGGTGGAACTGGACGGCAAATTGATCACCGAAAGCGCCGCGATCACCGAAGTGATTTGCGCCCGGTTTGCGCCCGAGATGGTTCCGGACCGCGACGATGACGCCTACCTGCGCCATCTCGAACTGATGCATTTCGCCGAAGGCTCTGCCATGACGCCGATCCTGCTGAACATCTATGTGGGTCGCCTGGGCGAGGCGGGCGCGCCGCTGCATCCGCGCATCTCGGAGGAGCTGACCAGCCATTTCGCCTATATGAACAGCCTTGTGCGCCCCTCCGGCCATTTTGTCCTGGACCGGTTGTCCGCCGCCGACATCATGCTCAGCTTTCCGGCGGAAATCGCCATGCGGATGGAGCGCGGCGCGGAATTTCCGGCACTGAAGGGGTTTGTCGAAATGATCCACGCCCGCCCGGCCTACCAGCGCGCAACGGAAAAAGGCGGCGAATGACGACGGGCTGAACGCCGGGGCAAAGCGCCATTGCACCGGGCCTTTCTCCGTGCCACCAAAGCAGTCATGAAACAGACCCTGACCAGCCTCAACGGCACCCCGGCAAGCCGCCTTGCCTTTGGCACCATGCAATTCGGCGGAAGGGCGGATGCCGCCGCTTCCGCCGCGATGTTCGAAGCCTGTATCGCTGCGGGCATCACCCATTTCGACACGGCACATGTCTATACCGATGGGGCGTCGGAAACCCTGTTGGGGCAGTTCCTGGGCAGCCGCCGCGACGAGCTGATCGTCGCGACAAAGGCGGCCTACTCGGGCGGTGCGGGGCGCGAGAACATCCTGAATTCCGCCGAAACCTCACGCCGGCGGATGCAGCTGGACACGCTCGACGTGCTTTATCTGCACCGTTTTGATCCGGAGACGGACATGGCCGAAAGTTTTGAAACCTTCGCCCGGCTCAGGGAAAAGGGCCATATCCGCCACATCGGCCTGTCCAACTTTGCCGCCTGGCAGGTGGTCAAGGCGGCAGGTGTCGCTGCGGCATTCGGCCTCGACATCGCCGTGATCCAGCCGATGTACAATCTGGTCAAACGCCAGGCAGAGGTCGAGATCCTGCCGATGGCGGATGACCTTGGCATTCTGGTCGCCCCCTATTCGCCTCTGGGCGGCGGGTTGCTGACCGGGAAATACGGCGCTGGCGGCAGTGGCAGGCTCAGTGAGGATGACCGCTATGCCGCGCGCTACGGACAGGCACAGATGCATGAGGCCGCGCAGGGGCTGACCAAAATCGCCCAGGAGGCAGGCCTGCATCCCGCCACGCTGGCGGTGGCCTGGGCCGCGCGGCATCCGACCGGGCCAAGCCCGATCATCTCGGCCCGGTCGGTCGAACAGTTGCAGCCCTCGCTGGATGCGCTGAATTTCGAAATGTCGGATGAGCTTTACGCCCGGCTGAGCGCCCTCAGCCCGACGCCGCCGCCTGCCACGGACCGGCTGGAGGAACAGACATGAGCGATATCATAGTCATCGGGGGCGGCATCGCAGGTCTCTCCGCGGCTGCGCGCCTGTCTGCCGATGCAAAGGTGACCGTGCTGGAAAGCGAAACCGCTCTGGGCTTTCACGCATCGGGCCGCTCCGCCGCCCTGTTCGAACAGAACTACGGCCTGCCCAGCACGGTTGCGCTGAACAAGGCCAGCGCCGAGTACCACTGGCATGCGAACGGCGGCTACCTCAGCCCGCGTGGTTTCCTGCTGGCGGCCCGTGCCGGGGAACGCGCGGGATTTGAAAAGGATGCCGAGACGCTGGGCATCGCAGAGATCAGCCCGGAACGGGCGCTGGAACTGATACCGATCCTGAATCCGGCCGAGCTGGCCTTTGCGGGCTATCACGAAGAAGCCTATGACATCGACACCGACCGGATGATGCAGGATTTCGCCCGCGAGATCCGCCGCAACAGCGGCGAAGTCATGACCGATGCGCGTGTCACCGCGATCACCCGGCAGGGCGGAACCTGGCAGGTCACCTCCACCCGGGGAAACCACACCGCCGCGCGGCTGGTCAATGCGGCGGGGGCCTGGGCCGATCAGATCGCCGGGATGGCCGGGATCGCCCCCTTGGGCATCGTGCCGCACCGCCGCTCCATGGCGCGGCTGCCGGCACCTGGTGGCCATGATGTCAGCCAATGGCCCATGTTCTTTGGCGTGGGCGAATCCTGGTACGCCAAGCCCGACGCCGGCGCGCTGCTGGTGTCCCCGGCCGAGGAAGACCCGGTAGAGCCGCACGACGCCTGGGCCGACGACATGGTCCTGGCCGAAGGGCTGGCGCGCTACGAGGAAATGGTGACGGAACCGGTGACCCGGCTCTTGACCTCCTGGGCCGGGCTGCGCAGCTTTTCCCCGGACCGTGCGCTGGTGCTGGGCCCGGAACCGGGTGATCCGGCCTTTGTCTGGTGCGCGGCCCAGGGCGGTTACGGGTTTCAGACTGCCCCCGCCGCATCGCAACTGCTGGCCGACCTGGTGATGGGGCGTGCGCCTGCGCTGCCCGGCGCGGTTGTCGCCAGCCTGACACCGGACAGGTTCCGCCGGTGAGCCGCAAACTGCCGGCCAGCGCCAGCGTCGCCGACCACCGGGAGAACGGCAAGCTCTTTGCCCCTGCTGCCGCACGCAATGCCGAAGCGATCTGCGCCGTGCTGGCCCAACATGCCCCGGCCACGGGCCGCGCACTGGAAATCGCCAGCGGTACGGGACAGCATGTGGTGACCTTTGCCGGCACCCTGCCCGGCCTCACCTGGCAGCCGACGGAAATCGACCCGGCGCGCCGCGCCAGCATCGACGCCCATGTGGCAGAGGCGGGCCTGACCAATATCGCCCCGGCAAGGCACCTCGACGCCTGTGCGCCCGACTGGGGCACAGACACCGGCCCCCGGGATCTGATCGTGCTGGTGAACCTGCTGCACCTGATTTCCGACGCCGAGGCGCAACTGCTGCTGAAAGGCGTGTCGCAGGCGCTGGCCCCCGGTGGTGTCTTTCTTCTTTACGGGCCTTTCAGGCGGTCCGGAGAACTGATCAGCGAAGGTGACCGCCGGTTCGATGCGGAACTGCGCGGCGCCGATCCGCTGATCGGCTACAAGGACGACCTTGAAGTCGATGGATGGCTGCGCAACTCTGGGCTGGAGCCGAACGGCGGCATCGAGATGCCCGCCAACAATCTTGCCCTTGTCGCGCGAAAGCCTGTTTGATGATCCAGTTCCGCCGCCTTATCTTCCTGTGCCTGTTCGCCCTTGCCGCCTGCGGGGGCGCGCATGATACCGGGGTGCCGCCCGCCCCGCCCGGCGTGCTGTTCGCGCCGGATTTCGGCGACAGCGATCCGGCCTCTTTCAACGCACCACGCCCTGCCGCCTTTGCCGTGCACGGCATTGACGCCGCACGTTTCCAGCATAGCGTCGATTGGGGCAGGGCACGGGCCAGCGGCGTGAACTTTGCCTTCATCAAGGCGACAGAGGGCGGTGACCTGCTCGATTCCGCCTTTCACGAGCACTGGCGTGCGGCGGGCAGCGCCGGCGTGGTCCGCGGGGCCTATCATTTCTATTACTTCTGCACCCCGCCCGAGGATCAGGCCCGCTGGTTCATCCGAAACGTCCCGCGCAGCGCGGGCATGATGCCCCCCGTGCTCGACATGGAATGGAACCCCTTCTCGCCGACCTGCGCCACCGTGCGCCCCCCGGGGGCGGAAGTGCGCGATCAGATGCGGCGCTGGCTGCGGATCGTCGAGGCGCATTACGGACAGCGCCCGATCATCTATACCACGCCGGAATTCTACCGGCAGAACGGCCTGAGCCAGTTCGACGGATACGAATTCTGGCTGCGCTCCACCGCCAAGACCCTGGGCGAGGCCTATCCCGGCCAATCCTGGAAATTCTGGCAGTATACCGCCACCGGTATCGTGCCCGGCATCGCTGGCGGGGTGGACCTGAACGCCTTCAACGGCAACCGGTCGGACTGGCAGGCATGGCTGGCGCGCCGGGCTGTCCGGTAGCCGCTTCTTCGAAAAAAACGGGCCGGAGTTTTGAAAACTCCGGCCCCCGGTATCAGGTGTCGCCGCCCATCAGGCAGCCGATTGCTTATCCGTCGACCCGGATGTTCGCGTTCTTGGGATCATAGGGGCTGTCCTCAACCACCTCTGCATCCCAAAGCTGATCGAACATCTTGATCTTCAGCTTCGTGCCCACCTCGGCATGTTCCGGCTTCACATAGCCCATGCCGATGCTCTTGCCGAAGGCCACCGAATAGCCGCCGGAGGTCAGGCGCCCGGTGCGGGTGTCACCTGCATACAGCACTTCGCGGCCCCAGGGGTCTGCATCATCCGGCCCGTCAATCAGCAGGGTCACGCATTTCGCACGGATGCCGTGATCGGCCATCGCCTGCTTGCCGTGGAACTCCTTGTTCAGATCGACAAAGCGCGGCAGATCGGCTTCCAGCGGGGTGGCGTCACGGCCCAGCTCGTTGCCAAAGGCGCGGTAGCTCTTCTCCTGCCGCAGCCAGTTCTGCGCCCGCGCGCCGACCAGCTTCATGCCGTGCTTCTCGCCCGCTTTCTCAAGCTGGTCGAAGAGGTAGTTCTGCATCTCGATCGGGTGATGCAATTCCCAGCCAAGTTCGCCGGTATAGGCGACGCGGATGGCGCGCACCGGGCACATGCCCAGTTCGATGTTGCGCATGGTCAGCCAGGGGAAACGCTTGTTGGACAGCACCGTCTCCGGGTCCGCATCCTTGACGATCTCCTTGAGAACATCGCGCGATTTCGGTCCCGCGATGGCAAAGACACCCCATTGCGTGGTCACATCGTGGCATTCGATATAGCCGAACTCCGGCGCCTTGTCCTCGATCGCCTTGCGCAGATAGTCGCTGTCATAGGCGGTCCAGGCGCCGGCGGAGACGAGGTAATATTCATCCTCGCCCAAGCGCACGATGGTATATTCCGTGCGCGTGGTCCCGGCCCCGGTCAGCGCATAGGTCAGGTTGATACGGCCAACGCTGGGCAGCTTGTTGCAGGTGAACCAGTCGAGGAACTGCGTCGCCCCCGGCCCCTTGACCAGATGCTTGGTAAAGGCGGTGGCGTCGATCAGGCCGACACCCTCGCGGATCGCCCTGGCCTCTTCCACGGCATATTGCCACCAGCCGCCGCGGCGGAAGCTGCGGGCATCGTGGTCGCTGAACCCTTCAGGCGCGTAATAGTTCGGGCGTTCCCAGCCGTTGACCCAGCCGAATTGCGCGCCGCGTGCGGCCTGCCGGTCATAGGCAGGCGAGGTGCGCAGGGGGCGGCAGGCGGGGCGTTCCTCGTCGGGGTGGTGCAGGATATAGACGTGCTCGTAGGCTTCCTCGTTCTTGCGCGCGGCGAACTCGGTGGTCATCCAGTCGCCATAGCGTTTGGGGTCGAGCGACGCCATGTCGATCTCGGCCTCACCCTCGACCATGAGCTGCGCGAGGTAATAGCCGGTGCCACCCGCCGCGGTGATGCCAAAGGAGAAGCCTTCGGCCAGCCACATGTTGCGCAGACCGGGCGCGGGGCCCACCAGCGGGTTGCCGTCAGGGGTGTAGCAGATCGGCCCGTTGAAATCGTCCTTCAGCCCGCAGTTCTCGGCGGACGGAATACGATGGTTCATCGCCATGTATTGATCTTCGATCCGGTCCAGATCCAGCTGGAACAGATCGGCGCGGAAGCTGTCCGGCACGCCGTATTCGAACCGCGCGGGCGCATTCGGCTCGTAAACCCCGAGGATCCAGCCGCCGCGCTCCTCGCGGACATAGGACTGCGCATCGGCATCACGGATCACCGGGTGCTCGACATTGCCTTCCTGCTTGCGGAATGCGACCAGCTCGGGGTCCTGATCCATCACGATGAACTGGTGCTCCACCGGAATCGCAGGCATCTTGATACCCAGCATCTTCGCGGTGCGCTGCGCATGGTTGCCAGATGCCGTCACCACATGCTCCGCCGTGATCACAATCTGCTCGTCGGAGGGCACAAGGTTGCCGCCCTTTTCGACCATCTTCGTCGCGGTCACTTCCCAGGCTTCGCCGTTCCAGTGAAAGGCATCCGCCTGCCACTTGCGCTCGATCATCACGCCCCGCTGGCGCGCGCCCTTGGCCATCGCCATGGTGACATCGGCCGGGTTAATATAGCCATCGGTCTGGTGATAAATCGCGCCCTTCAGGTCCTCGGTGCGGATCAGCGGCCATTTCGCCTTGATCTGATCCGGCGTCAGCCACTCATAGGGCACGCCGCAGGTCTCGGCGGTCGAGGCATAGAGCATGTATTCGTCCATGCGTGCGTCGGTCTGCGCCATCCGCAGGTTGCCCACCACGGCGAAACCGGCGTTCAGCCCGGTCTCTTCTTCCAGCGTCTTGTAAAACTTGATCGAATAATCATGGATATGCGTGGTCGCGAAAGACATGTTGAAATAGGGCAAAAGTCCCGCCGCATGCCAGGTGGAGCCTGATGTCAGCTCGTCGCGCTCCAGCAGCATCACATCTTCCCAGCCCGCGCGCGCAAGGTGATAGGCGATGGATGTTCCCACGGCACCGCCGCCGACAACCAGTGCTTTGACGTTTGTTTTCATGTCCGGGGCTCCCCTGCTGGATCTGCCCCCCTTTTAGTCAGGACACTGGAATTCCACCATTCCGCGCCGACGCAAGACAGCGCAAAACCGACCTGCGCCATGCGAATTTTCAACCGCGCTTTCCACCACCGACCCAAAGCGGCGAATCCACCGGACAGAGGCGCGGAATCACGCCCTTCCCTTCATTGTTCTTCAAATACACATTCCCCCGTGCCACCGGCGCAAAGCCCCGAGGGAAGGGCTCAGCCCGCCACGGACGCCGGGAATGTCATGCGGCGCAGCCGCGCCTTTGGATCACGCGGGCAGGATCTTGCCGGGGTTCATGATGTTGTCCGGGTCCAGCGCCACCTTGATCGCCCCCATGACGCTGAGCGCCTCCGGCCCCAGTTCCTTGATCAGGTAGGGCCGCTTGCCCTGCCCCACACCATGTTCCCCGGTGCAGGTGCCATCCATGGCAATCGCCATCTCGTTCAGCCAGCTGATGAAACTTTCCGCACGGGCGACCTCGTCGGCGTCCTCCATGTCCAGCAACAGCGAGGCGTGGAAATTCCCGTCGCCCGCGTGGCCCACCACCGGCGCGATCAGCCCCAGCTCGCGCGCCTTGGCGTCGCTGGCCGCAACCGCCTCGGCCAGGCGCGAGATCGGCACGCAGACATCCGTGGCGACCGCCTTGCAGCCGGGCCGCAGCGCCATCACGGCCCAATAGGCGTCATGCCGGGCCTGCCACAGCTTGTTGCGCTCTTCCAGGGATGCCGTTGCCCGATAGCCGGTGCCGCCTTCTTCCTCCGCCAGCATGCCAAAAGTCTCCGCCTGTTCGGCAACACCCGCTTCGGAGCCGTGGAATTCCAGCAGCAACAGCGGCGTTTCCGGCAGGTCCAGCTTGGAATAGGCGTTCACCGCCTTGACCACCATGGCATCCAGCAGCTCGATCCGCGCCACCGGCACCCCGTATTGAATCGTTGCCATCACCGCGCGCGAGGCCGCTTCCAGCGTTGGAAAGGAACAGCGCGCGGCGGAAATCGTCTCGGGAATGCCCTGCAATTTCAGGGTGATCTCCGTAATCAGCCCCAGCGTCCCCTCGGACCCCACCATCAGCCGGGTCAGGTCATAGCCGGCAGAGGATTTCCGCGCCCGGCTGGCGGTGCGCATGATCCGCCCGTCCGCCAGCACCACCTCCAGGCTGAGCACATTATCCTTCATGGTGCCATAGCGCACCGCATTGGTGCCCGAGGCCCGCGTCGCCGTCATCCCGCCAAGCGAAGCATTGGCACCGGGATCAATCGGAAAAAACAGCCCCTGGTCACGCAGGTGGGTGTTCAGCGCCTCCCGCGTCACACCAGGCTGCACCCGGCAATCCAGATCGCCTGCATTGACCTCAAGCACCTTGTCCATCTGGCTGAGATCGACCGAGATGCCCCCGGCGGGCGCGTTGACATGCCCCTCCAGCGAGGTGCCGGTGCCATAGGGGATGACCGGCACCTTATGTTCCGCACAGACCTTCACGATCTCGGAGACTTCCTGCGTCGATTGGGCAAAGACCACACCATCGGGCATCTGGTTCTCGATCCAGGTGGTGGTATGGCCGTGCTGTTCGCGGATCGACTGGCCGGTCTGGAACCGCTCGCCGAAGCGCTGTTTGAGCACGCCCAGAACCGATCCGATCCCGTCTTCGTTGCGCGCCAATGTGGTTATTTTTGCCATATCGTTCCCTTTTCCGCCAAGCGCGGTCCCTTATTGTCCATATGCGATGCCCTCGCGGCGCGGATCCGCGCCACCCTGCAGGTCATCGCCGATGGCGATCAGATGCAGACCCGAGGTCAGCTCCCGGCTGCCCACTTCGAACCCCATCGCGCCCAGCGCATCTGTCAGTTCGACCGCCGCAGTCCCCTCTTCAAGATCATAGGCCCCGAACCGGTTGACGGCATGGGGGATGCCTGCAGCCTGCTGCACATCCAGCCCCCAGTCGATCACGCCGATGATCGCTTCGGCCACATATCCGATGATCCGGCTGCCGCCGGGGCTGCCAACCGCCAGCACCGGCTTGCCGTCCTTCAGCACGATTGTGGGCGCCATGGAAGAGCGCGGCCGCTTGCCCGGCTCGACCCGGTTGGCGATCGGCACGCCTTCGCTGTGGGAGCTGAAGGAGAAATCCGTCAGCTCATTGTTCAGCAGATAGCCGTTCACCATGATCCGGCTGCCAAAGCCGTTTTCGATGGTGGTGGTCATGCTGGCAACATTGCCCGCCGCATCGACGATGGAGATATGCGAGGTCGAGGGCAGTTCGAGCGAGATATCATCGGCCCAAAGCAGCGCATGGTCGAATTCAGGTGCGCCCGGTGCCACCTCGGCCAGCGCCGCATCGCCTGACAGCAGGGTCGCGCGCTGCGCCAGATAGGCTTCATCCAGCAACCCTTTCACCGGCATCGGCACAAAATCGCTGTCCGCCAGATAGCGCCCGCGATCGGCAAAGGCCAGCCGCGCGGCATCCCCCATCAGGCGGCGCACCTGCGCGTCCTGCGGTCCCGCGCTCAGGTCGTATCCTTCGAGCAGGCCCAGGATCTGCCCCACGGCCACCGCCCCGGAAGAGGGCGGCCCCATCCCGCAGACCTCATGACCCCGATAAGGCGCACAGACCGCCGCGCGCTCCTTGACCTGATAGATGCTCAGATCCACGGGCGAGAGCATGCCCGCCCCTTCCATTGCGCCGTTGACCGCATCGACGATGGCCTGCGCATTGGTCCCCGTATAGAAGGACGCCGCACCGCCGTTCAGCATCCGCAGCGTTTCCGCATAGGCCGGGTTCTTCAGCAGGTCACCCGCCGCCAGGGGTGCGCCCCCCGGCATGAAATATGCCGCTGTATCGGCAAAACGGCCCAGCCGTTCCTGATCGCCCTGGATCAGCCCGGCCAGCCGGGGCGAAACCGAAAATCCTTCTTCGGCCAGGGCAATCGCCGGGGCCGTCAGATCGGAGAAAGGCAGTTTGCCCCAGCGTTCATGCACCGCCTCCATCAGCGCAGGCGTGCCCGGCACCCCGACAGAGCGCCCGCCCACCACCGCGTCAAAGAATTTCAGTGGCGCGCCATCCGCATCCTGGAACCGGCGCGGTGTCGCGGCCAGCGGTGCTGTCTCGCGCCCGTCCAGTGTCGTCACCTCACCCGTCGCGGCATCATACCAGACCAGAAAGGCCCCGCCGCCCAGACCGGAACTTTGCGGCTCGACCAGCCCCAGCATCACCTGCACCGCCACCAGCGCATCCGCCGCCGTGCCACCCGCGGCCAGCGCATCGGCCCCGGCCTTGACCGCATGGGGGTTCGCCGCTGCGACCATCCAGTTTTGCGCCTTGACCGGCTTGCCCTGCACCTTTGCCGCCATGGCGCCGGCATATTCGGGGCCCATATCCTCGAACACGCCCGCCCCCGCCGCTTCCGGTGCCACCGCATCCGCAACCTGCTGGGCCGACACCGCCCCCGCAAACAGGACTGTCAGAACTGAAACCACTTTCCACATCGCGCAACACCTCTCTCTTTTTGGGCTCAAATATCCCAGGGAGTTTGAGGGACAGCGTCCCTCATCCCCAAATAGATCGCGTGCGGCACAGCCGCGCCTGCGGATCACGCCCGCAACGGATCACAACATCGACGGCACCACCTGATCGGGCGGACGATGGCCGTCGTCAAAGGTCTTGATGTTGATGATGACCTTCTCGCCCATCTCGATCCGCCCCTCCAGCGTGGCCGATCCCATGTGCGGCAGCAACACAACGTTATCCAGCTCGCGCAGGCGCGGGTTGATGTCGGTGCCACGCTCATAAACATCCAGCCCCGCGCCCTTGATCTCGCCCGCGCGCAACATCCGCGTCAGCGCATTCTCGTCGATCACCTCACCCCGCGAGGTGTTCACGATCACCGCATCGGGCTTCATCAGCTTCAGCCGCCGCGCGTTCATCAGGTGGAAGGTCGAGGGCGTATGCGGGCAGTTGATCGAAATCACGTCCATCCGTGCCACCATCTGATCGAGGCTTTCCCAATAGGTCGCGTCGAAACTGCGCTCGGTCTCGGCGTGCAGCCTGCGCCTGTTGTGATAGTGGATCTGCATCCCGAAGGCGCGGGCCCGCGTGGCCACGGCCTGCCCGATGCGCCCCATGCCGAGAATGCCCAGCCGCCGCCCGCTGATCCGCCCGCCCAGCAGCGCCGTGGGGGCCCAGCCGGTCCAGTCGCCCTTTTGCATCAGGGACATGCCTTCCGGCATCCGGCGTGTCACCGCGAGAATCAGCGCCATGGTCATGTCGGCGGTATCCTCGGTCAGCGCGCCGGGCGTGTTGGACACCAGAATGCCGCGCTGCCGGGCTGTCGCCACATCGATATTGTCGACCCCCGCCCCATAGTTCGCGATCAGCTTGAGCTGCTCGCCCGCCTGGCCGATCAGCGCCGCATCCACGGTATCGGTGATTGTCGGCACCAGAACATCTGCGCTTTTGACCGCTTCGGCCAGCTCGGCCCGGGTCATCGGCGCATCATCCGTGCGCAGCGTCACGTCAAACAATTCGGACAGCCTCGTCTCCACCGCATCGGGCAACCGTCGCGTGACTACAACACTCAACCGTTTCTTTGACATTTCGTCCTCCCCAGACTTGGCGACCTTCGTATTCCCGCGCATGGTGTCCCAAGCAGCGACGAGGCACAAGAACCTCGCGGTGGAAAAGAGCAAACAAAACCAAACAGAAGACAGTGCAGGCAGCACCAATGATCCTTCTATTCAAAAACGCCGCAAAGGCGTTTGCAGTACTGACGATTCTGACGGCGCCCGTGCTCACCCCCCCGGCCCTTGCCGACGGGGTCGGGCCCGTCACCAACCTTCCCCTGCCCAGATTCGTGTCCATGAAGGCCTCCGAAGGCAACGTGCGCCGCGGCCCCTCGCTGTCGCATCGCATCGACTGGGTGTTCAAACGGCGCGACATGCCGCTCAGGATCACGGCGGAGCACGGCCATTGGCGCCGGGTGGAGGACCGCGACGGCATGGGTGGCTGGGTGCATTATTCGCTGTTGTCCGGCACCCGCACGGTTCTGGTTGAACAGGACATGCTGGCGCTGCACGTGCGTCCGGACCCGAATGCACCGGTCTCTGCCGCGCTTGAACTGGGTGTGGTGGCCAAGCTGGGCGAATGCATTCCCGAATGGTGCGAATTGCGCACGGGCGGGTTTTCGGGCTGGGCCCCCAAGGCCCGGATCTGGGGCGTATCAGCCAGCGAAGTCCACGACTGATTGCAACCGGCCCGGGTACCTGCCCCCCGCTGATTGCCCGTGATCCGGTTTTGCGTCACACTGCCTCTACCCGCCATGAGGATCACAGATGCAGGCCATCACCTATGACAGATTCGGCGCGGCACGGGATGTGCTGCGCCTGCAGGACATCGAAAGCCCGCCCCCCGGCCCCGGCGAGGTCCGGGTGAAACTGGCGCTTTCCGGTGTGAACCCCTCGGATGTGAAGGCGCGCGCGGGCCTGCGGCCCGGCGTCACCAAACCCGATTATCCCCTGATCGTGCCGCACAGTGACGGTGCCGGAGAGATTGAGGCCGTAGGTCCCGGCGTGGACAGGGCCCGCATCGGCCAGCCTGTCTGGATCTGGAACGGTCAATGGCAGCGCAGCCACGGCACGGCGGCCAGCCACATCACCCTGCCCGCCCATCAGGCGGTCCCGCTGCCGAAAGGTGTCGGCTTTGAGGTGGGCGCCAACCTCGGCATTCCCGGCCTGACCGCCTGCCATGCGGTATTCGGCGGCGGTGGCGTGGCCGGTGAAACCGTACTGGTGCAGGGCGGCGCGGGAACGGTCGGCCTGCTGGCGGTGCAGCTGGCCAAATGGGGCGGGGCAAGGGTGATTGCCACCTGCAGCGACGCTGACCGTGATGTCGTCGCTGCTGCCGGTGCTGATGTTGTGCTGAACTATCGCGCCGGGGATCTTGCCGCGCAGGTGCTGGCGGCCAACGACGGCAAACAGGTGGAAACGATCGTGGAGGTCGAATTCGGCCTGAACATCGGGACCGATGCGGCGCTGATCGCACCCAACGGGCGCATTGCCCCCTATGGCTCCGCCAAGGAGATGGAACCCGCGCTGTCCTTCGGCCCGCTGCTGTTCAAGGCGGTGACCATCGACATCATCCTGATCTACCTCTTGCCCGCAGCCGAACGTGACGCCGCAATCAGCCGGTTGCATCACGCCCTGGACGATGGTGCGCTGACCTGCCCGACCGAGCGGATTTACCCGCTGGCCGAGACAGCCGCCGCCCATGAAGCCGTCGAGAAGGGCCGGCGCAATGGCGCCATCCTGATCGACTGCCAGGGCTGAGCGACGGGCAATTTCCCGAGATAGCGACGCGGTTTCCGGCAGGCTCCGGCGCTCCTGCCCCCTTTGCGCATGATTGCCAGGGCAGCGGCACCGGCCTAGGGTAGTGCAATTGCACCACCACGGATTTTCAGATCATGCGTTTCATTCCCCTTCTGCTCTGCCTTTTCCTGCCATTTGCCACCCTCGCCCAGACCAGCGATCAGCCGACCGGAACCATCGCGATCCAGGATGATGCCGCATCGGACGCGGCCATCGCCAACCGCATCCGCGACATCCTGCGCGAGCTGGAAGGCTATGAGGATATTTCGGTGACCGTCTCCTCCGGGATCGTGACCCTGCGCGGCACAACGCTGGACATGGCCTCTGCCGCGCGGCTGACGGAACTGGTGGGCCGGGTCGAGGGGGTGGTGGCCATCGAGAACGAGGTTTTCGAGACCACGGATGTGGCACGGCGGCTCAACCCCGCTGTGGAGCGGTTCAAGTCACGCGGCTATCAGTTTGTCGCCTTCCTGCCGCTGGCGATGATCGCACTTGCGGTGTTCTTTGCCGTCGTTCTGTTCGGCTTTTTCATTGCGCGGCGCAAGCAGCCCTGGGACCGGATGTCGCCCAATGCCTTCATTGCCGACATCTACCGCCAGATCGTGCGGTTGTTCTTCATCGTGGCCGGGCTTGTCATCGCATTGGACATCGTGGGCGCAACGGCGCTGCTGTCGGGCATTCTGGGCGCTGCGGGGATCGTTGGCCTGGCCATCGGTTTCGCCGTGCGGGACACGGTGGAAAACTTCATCGCCTCGATCATGCTGTCGATCCGCCAGCCGTTCCGTCCCAATGACACCGTGGAGATCGAGGGCGACACCGGCAAGGTCATCCGCCTGACCAGCCGCGCCACCATCCTGCTGAGCTTTGACGGCAACCACATCCGCATCCCCAATGCCACGGTCTTCAAGAGCCGGATCGTCAACTTCTCGCGCAATGCCGAGCGGCGGTTCACCTTTGCCCTCTCCGTGGCCTCGGATGCGGACCTGGACCAGGCGCGCCACATGGCCGAAGACACGTTGAACGCCCTGCCCTTCGTGCTGGACAGCCCCGAGGTTTCGGTCTGGATAGAATCGGTCGATGACTTCTGGGTCACCCTGAACATGGCCGCCTGGATCAACCAGAATGACACCTCCATCGTGCTAGCCCGGTCGGAGGCCATCCGCCTGACCCAAGCCGCGTTTGACGCGGCGGGAATCGCCGCCCCCCTGCCCAGCTACCGGATCGAGAATCTGCCGGGCGCCCCCACCCCCGCGCAAGAACCCGGGCCTGGCACCCAGCGGCAGGATACAGCCGCCCCTGCCCCGGTACAGGACGTAGAGGCAACCGCAGAAAAAGAACTGGAAAAGATCGTGGATCAGGAACGCGCCGAACTGTCGCGGCGCGATCTGTTGAATGTGAACGCAACAGAGGAATAGGATTTTTGCCAAAACGGGTCTTGCGTTGACCGCCCAAGGCCCTTAATTAGCGGCTCACGTTGGGATGTAGCCAAGTGGTAAGGCAACTGTTTTTGGTACAGTGTACCGTAGGTTCGAATCCTACCATCCCAGCCACTTTTCCTGAAAGTCTGTATCGCCCGCTGCGCAGCTGTAGCGCGCAACAAATGTTGGCAGATTAACGCACCTCGTGTAATGCGAAGGAAATGTTGGCATAAACGGGTGTTTTAATCCGGAAGAGCCAGACTGAGGCCGGAAGTACCCGGACGGACAAAAGCCCAACAAAATATGGCGATCTTGAAAGCTGGTGCGACTGGTGTTGCAGATCGGCACTGCCAATTAAACTTCGCACCTTGCTACGGCGGGCAGCGAGGGCGGAGCCGATGGTCTATAAAAACAAGGGCTTCGCAAAAATAAGGTGGGACGCAGAACTTCAATCGCGCCAGAAGCGTCCCACCTCGCGAAAATCGTTGAGAAATATAGGCAAAACGCTCCCCGCAAAAATTGCACGCACCTACAAGGTGGGACGTTTCATCGGCCTCTACGCTGCTGAACGTTCGAACTTCGAACCGCCCAAGTCGAGCGTTGGCGTGTTTAAGATTGCCGGTCAGGGAACAGACACGCTCTGATCCTCTCCAACTCAGGACGAAAGAGCTCGAAGTCAGCTGCGTCACGTTTCTCGTTACACAGGTAGTCGCACAACTTCACCTTTTGGAAGGTCTTAAGCGTATGTGAATCCAAGCCTTTCAGGACAATTTCACTAGTGAAAAATCGCGATTGAAAGACGGAGCTTGGAAGAAGATTCTCAATGCCGCGATCCGTTTTGGCATCGTGCACGTTCTCCTTCAGAACCCTGACGTGAAGATGGCCCTCGTCAATCTCTTGTTCCTTCTGCTCGCAATCGAAGAGCAGGAGTGTATGAAACCTTAACAGTTTGGGGTTATTTTGCAGCGTTTTTTTGGCCTGCGATAGAGGCCGTGCCCCTCCATCCTTCACTTGGCCCTTAGCGAACACACCTATCCAGTCAAAGTCCACATCGTTCACTAGGTCCTCAAATCCGAGTAGCTCGGCCGCCGTCTCGAGATATTTCTGATCCGTTTGGCCTTCGCAAAGAACCAGCGGCCGAGAGACGGCGCCGACACGGTGCATGACTTGATCGTCGAATGCTTTTGTTGCCTGGAGATAGTCGAACGATGCAATGAACTCACTGAAACGCTCTGCATTGATCTCCGCCCCGTCAGGAAACTCGATCAATGTGAAGCCTTCAGGACCGAAAGTTTTCTCCATTCCCAAGGGGAACAGCGGGGAATGTGCAGTGAAAATGAACTGCACCTTAGGAAACAGCGAGATCAATCGTGGCAGTACGTCATGCTGTAAGTCGGCGTGCAGGTGGGCGTCGACTTCATCGACCAGTACGATGCCAGTCATATCGTGCATTTTTTGAAGTCCAACGCCAGTGTCGGCGTATCGCAAAATTGTACCAAAGATGCTTACCAACATCGCCTGCCCCGATGAAAATGCATCGAAGCCAGGCATTAACAGCCCTTCATTGTTTCTGATTTGTAGTTTTCTTTTACCGAAAGTTCGGTTCATTCGGATCACGGAAGCACTCGGTTCTTTCAGTACAATCCGAAGAATTGTGTTAATGTTGTGCAAGTTTGTTGCTTGCGTCAAGGCGGCCGCTAGCGTATTGCGCATTCGCTCAACGCGACCTTCCGGTTCGTCTAAGATAGTTGCCACCAGACCTGCGTCTATCAAGCTATCCAATATCACTTCAGCAGTCCAAGATCTAAACTCATCAATAGTTGAAATTACTGAGATCTTGTTTTTCAATTCCTGTTGGTATTTTGCCCGAAAGGTTGGTGTGTCTTCCCCTTTAGACCTGCCAGTCCAATGCGCCTCCTCTGAACGATTGGCTGGGAAGCTTACATAGCAGCCACCGCCGAAAATATTTGCGATACTACTCTTGTCTGCATAAACACCTTTGTGTGGACCTTCAGCTGGCCACTCTACTCCAGGGTAAGCAATAACCCGATCCTGCACGTCTCTTCTGTTCAATGAACCGCCTTTGCTAACGTAGCTGTAGACACCTTTCGGGTCTGAGAACTTCATCAATGCTAATTCAAATTTGCTGCCGGTTCTCATCGTTGCGCCGCCGATAATGCGATGCCACTGGTGACCTGTGCCATGATCGTTGGGAGGTCCGGCATTGTCGTAGTGCTGTGCGGCCAATTCAATAAGTGCGTCAGTGACATAAGAGAGAAAGCTAGACTTTCCCGAACCGTTTTTCCCGACTAATATGACAGGTTTGGGGTTCCCCGCTTCATCGGTTTCAAAGTTAAGCTCCAAATCGGTCAGAGGCCCGCTTTGGAGAATGAGGGTGTGATCAAGGTACATATTTGCTCTCCGGCAGTCATTAAATGAAGACGGACGATCTGTCAGTTCTCGACCTTCACAGCCGTCCCCGACGCAACCAGCATCACCATGCTCCAGCCACCATCACCGATCTGAACGTAGTCTAGATCGACGGCGATCACGGCGTCAGCGCCCAGGCGCGCGGCTTCCTGCTTCAGTTCGTAGAGCACCGTCTCACGCGCATCGCGCATCGTGTCTTGAACAGCCTTCGAGCGGCCGCCAAAGACGTTCCGCACGCCGGCGAACAAATCCTTGAAGGCATTCATGCCATAGGCGCACTCGGCCGTGACGATCCCCAAACGCTCCCTGATGTCCATGTCGGTGTGCGTCTCTGTGGTGACGATGATGGCTTCGATCTCGGCTTCGCGCTGCTTTAGAGCTACTTGGTTATCTTCGGGAGTTGGACCACATTCGCGGCAAGTGTCCGTTCCTCGCCTACTGTATGCGGTAAGCACCTTTCCACAGCTCTTGCATTTTGCCACCTTCTATATCCTTTTGCTTAGCGTTCGACGCGCGGGAGGGCGGCGGTATGCGTGTGACTAGACCACGCCAGCGCGCCGATGATGCGAACGCGGTTGGCGTCTTCGCCCAAGCGAAGCTCGGTCGGGCTTTCGGGGTTGTCCGATCTCAGAAGAATGCCATCCTTGACCTGTTCAAGGCGTTTGATACGAACATCCCCCTCGATATCGACAACGCCAAATATTTGCCCGTCCTGCATCTCCGACCGGTTCTTATTCAATAGAACGAGATCACCATCGAAGAGTATCGGTTCCATGCTGTTTCCCCTGACATTGCAGACCACGCAGCGGTCCGCGCGCAGGCCCTGTTGGATAAGCCAATCGTTTCGGAAAGCAACCGGTGCCAGATGACGAGCGTTATCTCCAGCTGCTCCGGGACCTGCTGAAAGAGCAACATCGAACCTATCCACAAAGGCAAAATCGTTTAGAATGGCCATCGCTTCATGGTTGCTTCGTTTCTGATTACTGTCAGGCGTCCTCTTAGGACCGATATAGAGCTCAATCCCTAACACCTCGCACATTGAGCTAAGCCGCTCAATACCCGGCGATTTTCCGCGCCGAAGGCCTTGAATCGCAGCGGTACTGTTCTGTCCAAAAGCCCGCAAGGCGACCTCGGCCTGTGATAGCCCTAGCCGCTTTCTGTGTTCCTCTATGAGGTCAAAAATCTCTGCCGTGGCGATCATAGTGCCAAAATACACCAAACCCGCTTTTGCACAAGGAAACATGATGTTTCCAAAATAGTGCCTAAAGGCATTGACAGATAAGTGTCTTTAGGCACTAATGGCGGTATGGATACGAATGACCTCATAACTTTAGTCACCACTTACATCGCGCATGCCGGTGGTAGTGAGGCGACAATTTCGAACAAAGTCACAACGAATGCGCGGCTGTTTTCTCGCCTGCGTTCCGGCAAGGGCTGCAACGTATCAACTTTCTCCAGCGCGCTGATCTGGTTTGATGAGAATTGGCCTGACGACCTTCAATGGCCTCGGGATATTCCGCGTCCTCCCAAAAAGAAGGATGCCGCCTGATGCGCGATCATCCCGATATCCCGCTCGACACCGATGCAGCGCGCTGCGCGATAAATTTACTGTCAGAGACGCAGCGTCTTGCCCTGGTGATGGAGGTCATCAACGGGGCCGTGTCGCCTGCATCGTGCCTCCAGCTTGCCCGCATCGAAACTCTCGCCCGTGTGACTGCAGAACAGATCACTCGGCAGGACCACATCACTCAGGAGATCAGCAAATGCCGATAGACCCGACAATCGAAGTGGACGAATTTTCGCGCCCGCCCAGCTTGCTGGACCGTATCGCCGAGCTTGAGGCACGGGTGGCCCTGTTGGCCATTCAGGTCAACGTCATGGACGGAAAAGACCGTGATGAGGGCGTGAGGATTTCAGTTGGTGATGCGATCGGTGGGCTTGCCCTTGTTGTCCTCACCTTCGGCGGCATGTTTGTGCTTTGGGGGCTGTCATGAGCCGGTCACCGCAAGCAGCATTTGCCGACCTTTCCGCCGCATTGACCGAAATGGTCGCCCTCCACCATCAGATGCAGTCCGAGAAAGAAGATGCCGACAACAACCTGATCACGCTTCGGGATGCCCAGGCGGACCGCGCCATGGCGGCATGGGGTGAGTTGATCAATCAGCAGGACGCGCTGCGCGACATCAAGGGGCTGTTGAATGTGACCTATGGCGGGGCACCCGACTGATGCATGCCGCCACCATGTCCTCGGATCGTCTGCAGCGGGTGAAGAAGCTGCTGTCTGATCGCAAGCCGCATTCCACCCGCGAAATCATGCGCCGGGCGCATGTCTGCGCCATCAACAGCTGTGTCGCAGAGCTGCGGCAGCTGGGGGCGGACATCGTCTGCGAACGCCAGAAGATCAACGGCAGGTTCATCTTCTTCTACACGATGCTGACGCCGCCTGATGAAGCGCCGGAAGCCGACGAAACCCTCAACTTTACGGATGACGCATGACTGACACCCCTGAACAAAATTCAAATCAACCGCTTCGGAGCGTCGCGCTGGCCCCCGGTCAGATCGAAGTCGGGGAGCGCCTGCGCAAGGCCAAGCCGCACCGAGTTGAGGTGATGGCTGCCGACATGCAGGTACAGGGGCAGCTGCAGCCGATCCTGGTCTGTGAAGCGGAGACGGCGGGTAAGTATCAATTGGTCGATGGTGGTCAACGTCTGGCGGCACTGATCGCGATCAAGGCGGCGTTTGTCGAAGCGGTTGTTTTGCCCGCTTCCTATGGGTCGGGGCTGCGCCGATACGCGCAGATCATGGCGAATGTGAACCGCGAGGAGCTGACCAAGCTGGAACGGGCGGAATATCTTTCTGAACTACGTGATGTTTGGCAAGAACTGAACCCAACCGCACAGCACGGCGGCGACCGTCGCAGCGCGCGAGTGCGTGCAGTTAAGGATCAAATGGCCGAGGATCAGAACAAGAGTGCAATTCTTGCACTTTCGAACCAAGTTGCTGAGGAAGTTGGGCTTTCCCGCCGGTCATTCTTCAATGCGATCGAGATTGCCAAAGGCCTCCCTCCCGCCATCAAGGACCGCATCCGCGAGACGTGGATTGCCGATCATCAGGCCGGATTGCAGGCTTTGGCCAAAGCTGAGCCAGACCAGCAGGAGCGGGCTTGCGACATCCTCTTGTCCGACCCGCCCGAGGCCAGCACGATGGCCGATGCGCTGCTTCTGGCACAGGGCCGCGCGCTGCCCAAGAACGACGACAAGCACTATCATCGGGTGACCGCGACCTGGTCGCGCCTGTCCACCAAGAGCAAGCGCGCATTCATCGACGAGCACAAACGCGAAATCATCGCGCATGCCCGCAAGCAGGGCTGGACCATCTGATGCTCTGGGTGTCGGCACAACAGATCGCGGATGCGGCATCGGCAGGGCTGATGCCCGGCCTGCCGACAACCAAGCGGCGGGTGAATGCCCTGGCCGTGCGCGAAGGTTGGGCCGACGCAGGGCTTGCACGGGTGCGCGAGGGCCGCGAGGGCGGCGGCGGGCTGGAGTATCACATCGACGTGCTGCCCGCCCCGGCCCGGGCGGCATGGCTGGCTAGCCATCTGACATTGACGGAGCGGGACACCCGCCCGGTCGTGCATGAAACCACGATCAATGATGGCGAAGATGCCCGGACCGTCATTCTGAGCCTTGCGCAGAAGTTCCAGTTCGAGAATGCGCTGCCGCAGACGGCTGCCGATGCGATGTTTGCAGAGCTGTTCACAAGCGGTTCAATCGACCTTCCAGGCTGGATCACGGTGGCTGTGCCCAGCGTTTCGGCCCGGTCTCTGGCCCGGTGGCGCAAGGCCGCAACGTCGGGTGCAGCGCCCTGCGGTCGGGGGCGTCCGAAAGGGTCCGGCATTCTGGATGTGGCGCATGATGGGCAGGTTCGGGCCTTGATCCTTGCCGCCATCGCCAAACAGCCGTTCCTCTCGGCCAAACATCTGCGCATTCTGGTGAAGGACAAGTTCGGCAAAACGCTGGAGACGGTCTGTGCCCGGACGGGTGATCCGAAAGTGGTTGCGCTGCCCAGCATCAGGGCCTTTCAGGGTGTGATCTCGCGCTGGAAAGACGAGTATCGCAACGAATTGCTGCGCCTGACGAACCCGGATGGATATCGGTCCACCGTGCGGTTCTCGGCAACGGGCAGTCAGCGTGCGGACCGGTTGAACGAGATCTGGCAGATCGACGCCTCGCCGGCCGATGTGATGCTGAAAGGCGGGCGGCATTCGATCTACATGGCGGTGGATGTCTATTCACGCCGGGCCATCGTTCTGGTCAGCAAGACGCCGCGCGCATCCGCTGTCGGGCTGTTGATCCGCAAGTGCATCAAGTTGTGGGGTGTGCCCGAGAAAATCCATACCGACAACGGATCGGATTTCGTGGCGCGTCAGACCAAGCGGCTGTTTGCCGCGTTGCAGATCGAGGTCGAACTCAGCGATGCATACGAGCCGACCGACAAGGGCATCGTAGAGCGGACCATCGGCACCTATCAGCGTGACATCGCGGTTTGCCCCGGTTTCATCGGTCATTCGGTCGCGGACCGGAAGGTGATCGAGAACCGCAAGGCCTTTGACAAGCGGCTCGGGGCGACAGACGAGACGCTCTACGATGTCGATATGGACTTTACCGAGTTCCAGGACTGGAGCGATGTCTGGGCGGCTGACATGTACGGTCGGGACGCGCACGCCGGATTGGGCAAGCGTACCCCATTCGAGGTTGCTGCCGGTTACGCAGGCCCGGTGCGCAAGATCGAGCACGAAGCCGCATTGGACGTGCTGCTGGCCCCGATCGCGTCGAATGGCGGTCTGCGCCGCGTGACCAAGCAGGGGGTGCGGGTGGATGGAGCCATGTACCTGCCAATGGCCGCGCTCCCCGGTGACGATGTGCTGGTACGCATGGACCCTGCCGACATGGGGCGGGTCATGCTGTTCCACCCGGAGACGGAAAGCTACATGGGCGAAGCGCTGAATGCCGATCTTGCCGGTTTGAACCCGGTGGAGGTCATTGCCAAGGCCAAGGCCATGCAGCGAGCCTTCGAGGACGAGAAACTCACGGATATTCGCCGCGCCAGCCGCAAGATCGGCAAGCGCGATGTGGCCGATGCCATGCGGCGGGACGCCGCCGAGAAGGCGGGTGTCATGGTGGCATTTCCCAAGGCCCGCGAGGTCTACACGACGCCTGCGCTTGAAGCTGCTCAAGATGCCGCTGCGCCTTCGCGCCCTGCAGACGCGAAAAGCCGGGTGTCCGACGACGCGCTTTCCGCACTGCGGGCCGAGCATGCGGTAACGGCCGAGGTTGTGATGAAGCCCGAGACGCCGAAGGAGCGGTTCCGCCGGTTCCTCGTACTTGAGCAGCGGATCAAGGCCGGAGAGCCGGTTCTGCCGGAGGAGCGTCAGGCGCTGCAGGCCTATCAGAGGCAGCCTGAGTACATCGGGCACATGAAGATATTCGAGGATTTCAGCTGGGCGATGTTCGGCTGATTTAGGTGTCACCGGCGGCATTGCGGGCCGACCGGCGACGATAGTGAAGGTGAGGGAATGATGACAGAAGAATTCAGGCAAAACAACTCTGTTGCACCGCTGCGCAATGTCGTGGCTTTGGTGGAACTGATCGAGCGGGTCAACCAGCGCGGTCCGGGGCTGCCCGGATTGGGCGTTTTCTACGGCTGGTCGGGCTATGGCAAGACAACGGCGGCGGTCTACGCCGCCAATAAGTTCCGGGCCTATCAGGTCGAGGTGAAATCGGTCTGGACCAAGAAGAAACTCTGCACGGAGATCCTGCGCGACATGGGCGTTCTGCCCGCCAAGACGATTTCCGACATGGTGGATCAGATCGCTCAGGAACTGGCGCGCAATGACCGGCCGTTGTTGATCGACGAAATCGACCATCTGGTTGACCGTAACATGATCGAAATCGTGCGCGACATCCACGAAAGCTCCGGGGCGACCATCATCCTGATCGGCGAGGAAAAACTGCCGCGCAAGCTGATGGCCTGGGAGCGCGTCCACGGCCGCATTCTCGATTGGGTGGCAGCGGAAGAGGGCCAGATTGACGATGTGGGCTACCTGGCGGCGATCTATTGCCCCGGAGTGACGCTGGACGACGCATTGAAGGCGCAGGTTCTGGAAGACAGCCATCGCTCTATCCGGCGCATCTCGATCAACCTCGAGCGGGTCAAGGAATTCGCGCAAACGCGCAATCTGAACACGGTCAGCCGCGCCGACTGGGGCAACCGCCCGTTCTTTACCGGTGAGGCGCCAACACCTCGGAGGACCCCGAAATGAGCCGGATCTCCGCCACCGCCGCCGCTGCATCACGTGAGCCGCAGGGTCGTCAGCCGCTTTGGGAAGAGATGGTCAAATTCGACGGGGAGCCGTTTACGATTACGGATATCTACGATCAGACCCACGTCAGCCGTCATACCATCCGCAGCTATCTGAAATCATTGGTGCTGGCCAAGTACGTCGAGCGGATAGAACCGGACGCTGATGCCGTTCGCGAAGAAGCAGCGATCAAGTTCAAGATCATCGTCGATCCTGTTCCGCATCATGCGCCGCGGCTGAACCGGAACGGGGAACCGGTCACGCAAGGCAGCGGTGTCGAAAACATGTGGCGCACGATGCGGATGTTGACCCAGTTCTCGCCCCGCGATCTTGCGGCGCATGCGACCACCGATATCGTCAACGTCACCGAGACGACGGCAAAGTCCTACTGCAGCACTTTGCTGCGGGTCGGCTATCTGAAGGTTGTCAGCAAAGCCAGCCCACCAAAGAAGCAGGCCGTATATCGTTTGATCCGGAACTCCGGCCCGAACCCGCCGATGATCCAGCGGACCAAGCAGGTCTTCGATCCGAACACGAAGCAAGCCTATCCGGTCGAGAGCAAGACATGAGCGGTCCTGTCGATATCGTTCATGCGACCTGGGGAACGGATGCGCCCGATTGGGTGCTGGCCCTTGCCCATGCCTGCGCGCAGCGCAGTCAGAACAAGGTTGCCGAGGATATCGGGCGCTCCGCGTCCCTCGTCAGCAATGTCCTGCGCCGGAAGTATCCAGGCAACATGGCCGCGATCGAGGAGTTGGTGCGCGGCGTGTTCATGGAAACCGTGATCGCCTGCCCTGTCCTGGGCGAGCTTCCGACGGATCAATGCCAGACCTGGCGCAAGAGGGCGACCAGGCTGCAAGGGCACAACACGTTCCGGGTGCAGATGTATCGCGCCTGCCGCCGCTGCCCGCACTTCAACGTGGAGGATCAGGAATGAACTCTCGCTATGCTGAAATTGTCAGTCTGGCCAAGCAGCGGGTCCGCCCGGTGGCCATTGC
>NZ_JAPWGV010000028.1:0-80008 GCF_027213915.1 Sulfitobacter sp. G21635-S1 | reverse complement strand
TACACCGCCCCATCACCGATCTTCGCCAAGCCCGGTGATGGGGTATCAATAACAGATCAGAGATACAGAAGGGTCAGCGGAACCAAAGGAGATACGCCAGATGAAGGCCGATGAAGTAAAGCAATTCCTGGAAGGCCACAGCGTATTTGCGCTGGACCCCGAAACGCGGCAGGTCGCGGCCTGCATAGACTATGAGGTTGGCGGTACCTGCATCGCCCGCTTTGTGAACGGGGAGACGGACAAGGGTGTCTATGGCTTCGAAGGCGACACCTATTGGACGCGCTACGAGACGTTCAGAGACGGCAAGCGCCATGTGTTCCGGCTGGTGGCGAAAGGGCCGGGTGTGGCCCAGGCCTATTTCGAGGATGGCACCATCGCCTTCCTGCAGTCGCACGAGGAAACACCTGTCGTGTCTGACGTCAGCGTCCCGCCTTTAACCTGATACACGCCGTATCGCCGATGTCCCGAGAGCGCGAAGCGCGGCAGGGTATCGGCAATGCAAGTTTAAGGCACGCGCTTCAGGGACGGCTTGTGACCGGAAGGTATCGGGGCAGCAGGCAAACTGCCGCCCCGGTTTGGTTCATTCGATGATCATGCCCAGCGTCTGGCCGATGGTCTCGTTCCAGGTCGCGACGCAATCGGCACCGCAACGGTCCGCGAACTCGGGCAGGATGGCCGCCTTGACGGCTTCTGCGCGCAGCGCATCGTCAGCCTCGGTCATCGGCACCAGCGTCATCCCGGCAGTGTCCCCTTCGGAACAAGGGCCGGAGGTGTTGCAAGCCAGACCGGTTGCAGTCTCTGTCGCGGCCAGCACGAAGATGGAAGTTTCCAGGCCGCGCAGGCTGGTGGTCAGATAATCCTGCACGCTGGCGTCAAGGCCATTCCACCAGTCGAGGTTTGCCAGCTGTGCCGCCAGCCCGAAATTGACCGGCATCGGAGAAATGAACCGCGCCGATTCATTCCACTTTGCCTTGTAGCCCGACAGCGCCCCGGTGATGGCGCAATCGACGACGCCGCTGGCCAGTGCCGGTTGCACCTCGGCAAAGGCGATGGACAGGGGCGAGCCGCCCAGGTGGTTGACAAATGCCTGTTGCGAGGCACCCGATGCGCGCACCTTGCGGCCTTTCAGATCGGCAAGCGAGGTAAATTCATCGCGGCAATAAATCACCTGCGCCTGATAGGTGCCGAAGCCCAGCAGCTTGATGTTGTGCTCTGTCTCCAGGAATTCGGCATAGGATGACCGCCAGCTTTCGACAGCCGCCGCCAGTTCCTCGACACTGCCGATCACGCCAACAAGGTCGACCGATTCATTCATCGGCACTTCGCCGGAGTTGTAGGCCAGCACGGTTGTGGCCATCTGCAATGTGCCGTTGCTGACCAGGCGGAAGATCTCACCACCCTTGAAGCCCAGCTCGGTGAAAGGTTTCACATTCGCGGTGATCTTGCCACCGGTGTCGGCGGGCACCTGTTCCGTCCAGAACGGCAGTTCCTTGTCGGTGTACATCGACAGCCCGCCGATGGAGCCCACGACATTGAACTCGGTCTCGGGCATGTCCTGCGCAAGTGCGGGCAGGGACATGAGGCCCGCCAGAGTGGTCGCAATCAGTGTTTTCATGATAGTCTCCCTTGGTTTGGAAGGGCGTTAACCGCCCGGTTTTGGATTGACGATGGTGGGCAGCCAGAGCGCGAGCTGCGGAAACAGGAGGAGCAGGCCGATCATCGCGAGCATGGCGGCCAGGAAGGGGGCTGACCCCTTGAACAGATCGCTGAAATCGCCTGCGCCCTTGCGCACGGCCTGCACCACATAAAGGTTCATGCCGACCGGCGGGGTGATCAGCGCCGCTTCGATCAGGATGACAAAGACGACGCCCCACCAGACCGGGGAATAACCCAGCCCCACCACAACGGGAACGATGATGGGCGTGGTGGCGATCATCATGGAAAGCGTCTCCATGAAGCAGCCCAGCAGCAGGTAGAAACAGATGATGGCAAGCAACATGCCAAGCGGCGGCCAGCCCAGGTTCAGCACCGCGTCGGTGATCGCCTGCACCAATCCGATGCTGACCATGACGAAGTTGAGAAAGAAGGCGGCGATGACGATCAGCATGATCATGCAGGTGGTGCGCACAGTGCCCTCAAAAGCGGCGAGCAGGACCGGCACGCTCAGCCTGCCGTTCAGCGCGACCAACCCCACGGTGGCGATCAGGCCAAGTGCCGCCGCTTCCGTGGGTGTGGCGACACCGGCATAGATGCTGCCGACAACGATGGCGAACAGCGCCAGGGGCGGCACCAGTTGCGGCAGGCCGCGCAGCCGCGCAGGCCAGAGTGAACCGCCCTCCAGCCGGTGACCGCCCCAATGCGGTCGCCACAGGACCAGCGCCAGGACGATCCCGGAAAAGAGCATCGCCAGGACAAAGCCGGGGATGAACCCTGCGGCATAAAGGTCGGCGACCGAGGTATCTGTCAGCACCGCATAGATGATCATGTTGATCGACGGCGGGATCAGGATGCCCAGGGTGCCGCCCGCAGCGATGGAACCCAGGAACAGGGGCCGGTTGTAGCCGCCGGCATCCATGTTGGGGATGGCCACCGTGCCGATTGTCGCCGCCGTCGCGATGGAGGACCCGGATGTTGCGGCAAATACAGCGCTTGCCGCGATGTTGGTGTGCATCAACCGTCCTGGCAGGCGCGAGAACCAGGGTGTCAGCGCATCGAACAGGCGGCCCGACACGCCTGAGCGGTGCATGAGCTCTCCCATCATGATGAACATGGGCGCCGCGATCAGGATGAAATCGGCAGAGGAATTCCAGGCCAGCTCACCCGCCGCGCCGGTCATCGGGAAGAAGGCGTAGTTTTCCGACAGGATGTAGCCGGTCATCGCCAGCACAACGGCCACCGGCAGCGACAGCACCAGCATGACGACAAGCAAGAGAAACGCGGTGAGGATCATGGCGCGCCATCCGATGCATGCACAGCTTCTGCGATCTCTGCGTCCAGATCGGCTGACCCGACCAAAGCGTCGAACCCGGCCCGGTCACCGCGGATCAGGCGCAGCACCGCCTGCACCGGCGCCAGGACCGCCATACAGGCAAACCAGAACAGGCCGATCCACCAAAGCCCCTGCGGCAGCACCAGCGGCACGCGCATCTGCGACATGGACCGCGCGCCCATTGACCAGGATTGTTCCAGGGTGCCCCAGGCGAACCACGCCAGCGCCGCCGCGACCAGCGCCAGCGCAAAGGCCGCCAGCAAATCGCAGGCCGCGCGCAGCGGGAAGGGCAGGCGGGCGGCCAGGAAATCGACCCTGATATGCGCCTTGGTCGTGACCGTGAAAGCCATGCCGAGGCCAATGCAGATCGCCAGCCCGTAGGAGGAGATCTCGAAACTGTCGACCGCGCTCTGGTTGAAGAAATACCGCATGGCCACGTCGATGGTGATGGGGACGGCGCAGCCGAACAGGATGACGGCCCCCGCCACCCATGCCAGCCATCGCGAAAGACGTTGCGGCAGCGGCTCTGTCATCGTGATTGTTCCATGCAAATCAACCGACCACACCCTTGGAGGCAAGTCCAGTGTGTCGCGCCATCGCGCCTCTGCCGGTCCGCACAATTGGTGACAGGCGCGTTTATCGCGGGCATCTTCCGGGTCATTCGGAAACCCCCTTCGTGACATATCCGTCAGCCAGGTCGGCGGCCTGAGCCGTGCTGTCGCGCAGGGCAGGGTCGCCGTGGCCGCCGCCGCCCGGGGTCTCCATCCGCACGATATCGCCGGGACGCAGGGCATGGCCGATTGTCTTGGCGGCAAGGGGGGTGGTGATGCCGTCGCGGGTGACGCTCAGGGTTCCGCCACGCCCTGGCGCACCGCCGTCCAGCCCATAGGGCAGCGAGGTGAAAGCGTCGAAAGAGGCGTTGAGCAGCCCGCTCTCGGCCAGGAATTCCCATTCCCGCACGATCCCCAGACCACCGCGCATGCGACCTGCACCGCCCGAATCCGGCACCAGTCCATAGCGGGTAAACCGCATGGGAAAGAGCGCCTCGATCATCTCGACCGGTGTGTTCTGGCCATTGTGGAACCCGGCCGCCAGACCATTCGGCCCGTCACGCTCGGGATGCGCGCCCCAGCCGCCGAGTTCGCTGTCGAAATAGACCTGACGGCGCCCGTCCGCGTGGCGGATATTGACCGCGTGGTTGAATGTGGTGCCGTAGTAGGAGGCCGGGATCCGGTCGGGCAGCACCTGGGCAAAGGCCCGCAGCACGGCGGTTGCGATCTTGTGGCCGGGCAGCATCCGCATCGACACCGGTGCGGGGAAGGCCGCGTTCACAAGGCTGCCTTCTGGGGCCGTCACCGTGATCGGGCGATAGCAACCCGCGTTCACCGTTCCGGTCACGCCGCAGGCCGCGATGACGGCGTAATAGACGGCAGAAGTTGTAGTCGCCAGGGTCGCGTTGATCGGCCCGCGGGCCTGATCCGCCGTGCCTGCAAAATCCAGCGCGATGGTGTCGCCCGCAATCGTCAGGGTGACCGCGATGCGCTTGTTGCCCTCTTCCAGCCCGTCGCCGTCGACAAAATCCTCGGCCTCGTAGGTGCCGTCGGGCAGGGCCCGCAGCGCCGCGCGCATCTCGTGCTCTGCATGGTCCAGCAGCGCGGCCCCGATCTCGGTCAGGGCCTGCACGCCATAGCGGTCCGCGAGCCGCAGCATGGCGCGCGCGCCCACATCCAGCGCCGCGATCTGGCTCAGGAAATCGCCGCGAAAGGTTTCCGGTTCGCGGACATTCTGCAGGATGGTGGCAAACAGGTCTTCCTGCATCCTGCCATCGCGGACGATCCGCACCGGCGGCAGGCGCAGACCTTCCTGAAAGACTTCCACCGCCTGCGCGTTATAGCCGCCCGCAGCACCGCCGCCGACATCGACGTGATGGATCAGCACGCAGGTGATCGCGATCCGCTCGCCGTCGCGGAACACCGGCCTGAAGGCGATGAAATCCGGCAGGTGCTGGCCACCGCAATAGGGATCGTTGGTCACGATCACATCGCCATCGCGCCAGTCATCGAGCGGGATGTGATGCGCCGCGATATGTTGCAGGCAAAGCTCCATCGAATTGAGGTGCACGGGCATCCGCGCCGCCTGCGCGACATTGCGGCCCTGGCCATCGAAGACGGCAGTGGAATAATCCAGCAGTTCGCGCACCGTGGTCGAGCGTGATGTGCGCCAGACGGTGACCGACATTTCCTCTGCCACCGACACAAGCGCGGCAGAGACGATTTCGAGCAGGACGGGATCGGGGCGGCTCATGGCTGTTTCCTTGCGGTCATGTCACCCGTTTCGGTCATTGTCAGGGACCAGTGACCCGGGATCAAAAGGGTGGTGTATTCCTGTTCGATGATGGCGGGGCCGTCGATGACCTCACCCGGTGCCAGCGACAATTGGCGGTGCACCGGAACCTCGGCCCAGGCGCCGTTCACATGGACGGGGCGGGTGCCGGTCGCGCGGTCTTCCGACGGGCTGTGGCGCGCCGCGGTCCGGCCTTCGTCGCCCAGCCTGCCGATGGCAACCAGCCGCATCGTCACAAGCTCGACCGCCTCGTCCGGATCATCAAAGGAGAAGCGCTGGCGATGCTGTTCCTCGAACCTTTCGCGCAGGGTTGCAAGTGTCTGTTCCGTGCAGGGGCCATCGGGCATATCCGTCATCAGCTCAAAAGCCTGCCCGCGATACCGCAGGTCGGCAGTGAGCCGCAGCACCCGCCGTTCAGGCGCGATTGCATCCGCGTCAAGCAATGCCGTGCCGCGCGCGCGCAGGTCCTCCGCCATCGCCGCGAGCGCCGCCAGGCTTGCGGACGCAAGCGGCAGAATCTCGGTGCGGGACAGGTCGTGCTGAATGTCAGAGGACAGAATGCCATGCGCCGAAAAGGTCGATGGATCGCGGGGGAAAATCACCTCTGTGATCCCCAGTTCCTCGGCCACCTCGATGGCGTGGACACCGCCCGCGCCGCCAAAGCTCATCAATGCGAAATCGCGCGGGTCAAGCCCCTTGGCAAACAGGGAGAACTTGATGGAGGCGGCCAGTTTGGCGTTGACCACACTGAGGATACCGGATGCCGCATGGTCGGTATCAAGGTTCAGCGGCACTTCCATCCGGTCGCGCAGGGCAGCGCGCGCGCCGTCGAGGTCCAGCGCAAACCGGCCTCCGAGGAAGGTCGAAGGGTCGAGCCGCCCCAGGATCAGGTTGATGTCGGTGACGGTCGGTTCCTGCCCGCCGCGCCCGTAACAGACCGGCCCCGGCACGGCACCCGCGCTGCGCGGCCCGACCTGCAGACGGCCCGAGGCATCGACAAAGGCGATGGACCCGCCGCCCGCGCCGATCGTATGCATCTCGACCATCGGAACACGGACGGGCAGACCGTCAATCTCTCCCTGGGTCACAACTGTGCGCTGACCGCCGGATATGACCGCAACGTCATAGCTCGTGCCGCCCATGTCGACACCAACGACATCCGGCGTGTTCAGCGACCGCGCCAGTTTCTGCGCCGCCAGCACGCCGCCCGAAGGGCCGGAAAGCAGCAGTTTGACCGGGGCCTGCACGGCGGCATCCAGGCTGATGGCACCGCCGTTCGACTGGATCAGATAGACCGGCGCGGTCACGCCCGCGTCTGACAAGCGTTTGCGCACGGCGGTGACATAGCGGTGGATCACCGGAACCAGCTGTGCGTTCAGGACCGTGGTCGCGGTGCGTTCGAATTCGCGGATCTCGGGAGAGACTTCGTGGCTGCAGGAAACCGCCATCCCGGGGCAACGCGCCAGCAATGCCTTGCGGATCGCGATTTCATGTGCGGGGTTGGCAAAGGCGTTCAGCAGGCAGATCGCCGTGGCCTCTACACCGCTGTCGGCGACACGGCTGATCACGCTGTCGAGTGCGGCGGCATCGAGTGGCCGCACCACCTCTCCGGCAGCGCCGATCCGGCCGGGGGCCCCGAACCTGCGCCTGCGGGGGATCAGCACGCTGCGGTCGGGTCCGCGCAGGGCATAGATGTCGCGCCGCGCGTGTCGCCCGATTTCCAGAACATCCTCGAAACCTTCGGTGGTGATCAGCGCGCCATCGGGCAGATCGCGGGTCAGCACCGCATTGGTGGCAATCGTGGTGCCGTGCAGGATCAGGCCGATGTCCGACAGGGCAAAGCCAAACCGTTCCGCGGCCAGCAGCAGGGCATCGGCCAGACCGCGGGCCGGATCATCGGGCGTGGTCGGGGACTTCAGGCTGTGAGCCAGGCCCGTGGTGTCGTCCCGCAATTCCAGGTCGGTGAAGGTTCCGCCGATATCAACGGCAACGGTGATGCGGTTCTGCGACATGTTCGGTCTGGCTCTCGGCGGTTATTGCCGGATCAGCGTCGCAGGCATTTGCAATCAAATCAAATCGAATGATTTTGGCACGTGTGATAGATTATTTTGATCGGCGTGGCGCCGGGCCGTCGTCTGGGCCAGCCGCGCTGCGGTCATGACCACGTGGCTTTTGGGATCCCCGAGGTAGGACGCGGTGAATTGAAGCGGCGAGGGACACCACCCCGGATCGAAGCAGCGCAGCTGGCCGCGCGCAACCCATTCACGCCCGAGGATCTCGGGCAGGGCCGCCACGCCCAGACCCGCTTCGACAAGCCGGAAACAGGCCGACAGGGAAGAAGAAGAGAAAATCTGCGTGCCCGGCCCGACCCTTTCGTAGAGCTCCCGCCGCATCTCGCGGTAGGGCCGGGTGTTGCGGGCATAGGTGATCACCGGGTTTTGCGCGATCAGCCCCGCCTGATCCTGCGGTGTCCATTCCGCCTGCGCGGACACATACCAGGCAAGGTCGAAGCCCGGCAGGGCGATGTTGCTGACAGAAGCCTCCGACACCGGGCCGAGCAGGATGGCAATGTCGATCTCGCGGTCGAGCAGACGTTCGCGCAGATTGGTCGACACATCAACGTCGATTTCGATCTCGACCTTGTTGAACTGGTGGTGCAGGTCCGCGACGAAATCGGGCAGCCAGGACTGGGCGACCGTTTCGGCAACGCCAAGCCGCAGCTGCCGCTCGATCCCGTCGGGGTCCATGACATTGGCGGTCACCTGTTCTGACAGGATCTCGAATTGTTCGGCATATTGCACCAGCATGTCGCCCCGCTTGGTCAGGGTCAGACCACCTTCGCGGCGGTCGAACAGGGCCACGGCAAGCGTGTCTTCAAGCGATTTCACCCGCGCGCTGACCGCTGGCTGGGTGAGGTTCAGGCTCTGCGCCGCCTTGCGCATGCCGCCAAGGCGCACGACCTCAAGGAAGGTGCGGAGCTGTTCGATGTTGAGCCGGGTCATGTCGGTGTCTCTTTGCGCCTGTCCCTATGCTGCGAGTGTGACCGATCCCCGAGGCAAAGCGCAAGAAGTGCCTTGGGGTTGGTGGCATGCGCCGCCGGGCCTGATCGGACACGGCGGCCTGTCACCGCGCAGATGGGGTTATCCCCTTTCGGACCGCAGCAATGCCTGAAGCGCATCCTTGTGTCGCATTCCCGGCCGGATTCCGCAGTGGGTGGCGGTCTGGTTCACGGCAGAGATGATGCCGCTCTCCAGCATCGAGACGGCGTTGCCGATCTCGCAACTCATGCAGTCCAGGGTGGCGGCAGCGATCTTGCGGGCGTCCAATGCGGGGAGGCGGCCAATGCCGACATCGTTCTTGCCGCGCCCCGCATCCGAAAAGGCGACATAGCGGGCGTCGGCCTTGCAGGCGCGGGCAGGATCGCCACCGATCAGCCCGCCATGTGAGCCGGTGATGATGATCCGCCCCGCATCCTGCGGGGTGATCAACGAGGCCGAATCGACGCAAAGCACCTGTTGCCCGCCGAGGGTTCTGTCCTGGCGGGTCTCGGGGACCTTTGCCATCAGGCGATCAGGTTGCGGTGCAGCCGCGAGGAGGTCGAGGGCATCGCCCGCCGTCATGCCGGGCGCGATGCCAAGACCCGCTGCAATGGCGTTGGCAAAGGAGATGACCCCATGGCTTGCCGCATCGCGTGCCGATCCGATTTCCGCGCTCATGCAATCGACGGCGCAGGCCGCCATGCCCACATCGGCCAGCGCCCGGACGCCTGCGATCCCGGCTTCGTTCATGCCGCGGCCCGCGTCGTTGAGGATGACGGCGCGCAGCCCCGACAGGGAGGCAACGGCAGCCGCAAACAGCCCGCCATGCGAGCCTGACACCGCCACCGCGCCCGCCGCGTCAGGACCTGCGTCGGTGATCGAGTCAAAGAGGCGAACATCTGTTGTCATGGCAAAAGCGATAATTTGTTTGACAGCGCAAGGCAATCTGTTCCACCAATCAAAACAATTATTCCGATAAACGGAAGTAGAAGGGGGGAATGGTCTTGAGTGCAGAGACGCCGGTCGGCTCCATTGCGCGTGCTCAGAACGTTCTTGCGGCCCTTGCGCGGATGCCGTTGGGCGCGAGCTTTACGGAGATTCAGGCCTGCACCGATTTCACCAGAACCACGACCCACCGGGTGCTCGCCTCTTTGATGGAGGTGCATTACGTCTATCAGGATCCGGGCAGCCGGAAGTATCACCTGGGCCATGCCCTGGCCGCATTGGCGCGGGTCGCCAACCGGTCCGACCTTGCCGCATTGGCAAGGCGCAGCATGCGCCGGGTTGCGGAAGGGACAAAGGACACGGTGTTCCTCTCCGCACCGGAGGGCGCGGTTTCGATCTGTGTCTGCCGCGAGCTGGGCGATTTTCCGATCCGCACGCTGACCCTTGATGCGGGCGACCGGCTGCCGCTGGGTGTCGGGGCCACCGGGCAGGCGATCTATGCGGTCACGGAGAAGTCCAAGCGCATGGCAGCGGCGCGCAGCAATCAGGCCTGGATGGCAGATTACAATTACACCCCCGAAAAGGCAGAGGAACTGGCAGCTGATTTCCTGCAACGGGGCTTTGCTTTCAACCCCTCCATCCCGGTCCCGGGGATGAGCGCCGTGGCCCTGCCGATCCAGACCGGCACCGGACGGATCGTTGCGGCGATCGGGATCGGGGCGATCAACGAACGGATGAAGATGGACCGGATCGAAGGCGAACTGCTGCCCTTGCTCAGGGAGGAAGTGGCCACCTTGTCGGCAAAATTCAGCGAGCTTGAGCGGGAGAATTTGCTGTGACCCTGACCAACTTTGATCGTGAAAAGGGTCTTGCGCGCCTTGCCACCATGGAACGCATCCGCGCCTTCGAGGAAGTCGCCCGGCGGGCAGCGGTGGATGAGGCGCTGGTGCTGGGTGCGATCCATCTGTCCATCGGACAGGAGGCGGTGGCGACAGCGGTGATCGAGCCGCTGAGGCGCGATGATTACATTCTCTCCACCCACCGGGGCCATGGTCACACGCTGGCAAAGGGGGCCGATGCCCAGGCGATGATGAAAGAGCTGCTGGGCCGGGAGGGCGGTTGTTGCGGTGGCAAGGGCGGGTCGATGCATATCGCCGATTTCGGGGTGCGCATGCTGGGGGCCAATGGCGTGGTGGGGGCCAATATCACCATCGCCGCCGGGGCCGCGCATGGGATCAAGCTGCTGGGCGGCGACCAGATTGTTGTCTGTTTCTTTGGTGACGGTGCGGCAAACCGTGGCCCCTTCCTGGAAGGGTTGAACTGGGCAGGGGTGTTTGATCTGCCGATCCTCTTTGTCTGCGAGGACAACCGCTATTCCGCCTCTACGCTGACGTCAGACATGACCTCGGGGAACGTGGCCGACCGTGCCCGCGCACTGGGTCTGCCCACGACGGAAGCGGATGGCAATGATGTGACCTCGCTGGCTGCGACCGCGGCCGAGATCACGGCGCGGATCCGTCAGACCGGCAAGCCGGAATTCCTGCATGCCAGGACCTATCGCCTGTCGGGCCATACCTATTTCGATCCCGCAACCTATCGGCCCGAAGGGGAGGCGGATGAAATGCGCGCGACCCGCTGCCCGATCGCGAAACTGCGCGGTGAACTGGTTCAGGCGGGGGTGGCAAAGGGTGACCTGGACCAGGTGCGGCAAGCGGCGGAAGAAGAGATGGATGCCGCACTGGACGCCGCGCGGGATGCGCCCTGGCCGGCTGCTGCGAGCGTTTTTGCCGATGTGCAGGACATCGGTTCCCCCACCGAGGAGGCGTTCTGATGGCGCGCATGACCTATGCCGATGCCGCGAAACTGGCCGTGGCCGAAGCCATGCGGGCAGATCCGACGGTCTGGTGTGTGGGCGAGGACCTGGGCCGGGGCGGGGTGTTCAAGCAATATACCGGGTTGGTGGAGGAATTCGGCCCCAGGCGGATCAGTGATGCGCCGATTTCCGAAGCTGCAATCATGGGAGCGGCCTTTGGTGCCGCGATGGCGGGCACAAGGCCCATTGTCGAGATGCGGTTTGCGGATTTTGCGCTTTGCGCCACGGACGAGCTGGTGAACCAGATTGCCAAGGCGCGGTTCATGTTCGGCGGGCAAAGCCGCGCGCCCATGGTCATTCGCAAGCCCATGGGCATGTGGCGGTCCTCGGCGGCGCAACACAGCCAGTCGCTGGAATCCTGGTATGTGCATATTCCCGGTCTGGTGGTCTGCTGCCCGGCCACACCGCAGGACAATTACGCGATGATGAAAGCGGCAATCGCCTGCGACGATCCGGTTGTCTATCTGGAGCACAAGGACATCTGGGCCACCGAAGGCGAGGTGGATACAAGCCTGCCGGGCCGGTTCGGCAAGGCAGGCCTCCGGCGCGCGGGCACGGATGTGACTCTGGTCTCCTGGTCGAACACAGCCAACCTTTGTGTCCAGGCCGCAGACAGGCTCGCGGAGGACGGGATCAATGCGGAGGTCATCGACCTTGTCAGCCTCTGGCCCTGGGACAAGCAGGCGGTGCTGGCCAGCGTGAAAAAAACCGGCCGTCTGGTGGTGGCGCATGAGGCGGTCTGCGTTGCGGGGTTCGGGGCCGAAGTTGTGGCAACCGTGGCGCAGACCATGGTGCTGAAAGCGCCGCCCGTGCGGCTGGGCAGTCCACGGGGGCTGATCGCCTATGCCCCCAATCTTGAAGATCAGATGCGGGTGACGGCGGACATGATTGCCGCCGCCGCGAAAAAGACGATGGAGTTCGAAACGGCATGACCCAATCCAACGAAATGACTGGCGGCGAGGCGCTGGTGCGGATGCTCTTGGCGCATGGGGCCGGGCCGATGTTCGGCATGGGTGGTTTCCAGCTGCTGCCGTTTTACGATGCGGCGCGGCGGTTGGGGCTGAACCACAACCTGATCAATGACGAACGCTGTGCTGTTTTCGCAGCCGATGCCTATGCCAAGGTGTCGGGCCGGGTCGGGCTGGTCGATGCGACGCTGGGGCCGGGCGCCACCAACCTGGTGACCGGGCTGGTCGAGGCGCTGAATGCCGGCTCGCCGATGGTGGCGATCATTGGCGATGCGCAGCGCGATCACGCAGGCAAGAACATGACGCAGGAAACCGATCAGGTCTCGATCCTGCGGCCCGCGTGCAAGGCGCTGCTGCGGATCGAAACGATACAGCGTATCCCCGAGATCATGCGCCGTGCCTTTGCACTGGCCACTTCCGGGCGACCCGGCCCTGTCGTTGTCGATGTGCCCGAGGATATTGCCCATGGCCTGTGGGGGTTCGACGAGGGTGACTTCGATGTCGACGCGGCCCATGAGGCAGCACCCGCCATCCGTTGCCGTCCTGAGCGCGAGAGCCTGGAAAAGGCCGCCAACATGATTGCGGCGTCGGCGCGCCCGATCCTGCTCTGCGGTGGGGGCATTCACATCAGCCGGGCGACCGCCGCGGTGACACGATTTGCCGAGGCCAATGGCATACCCGTTGCCCACACCATGAGCGGCAAGGGGGCCATCGCCTGTACCTCGCCGCTGTCGGCGGGGCTGTTCGGGCGCTATGACCGGATCGCCAATGCGCTGATCGAGCAAAGCGATTGCATCATCGTCGCGGGCTGCAAGCTGGGTGAAATCGCGACCAAGCGTTTCACGATCCCCGCGAAGGGGCAGATTGTGATCCATCTCGACAATGTCGCCGAAGAGATGGGCCGCACCTATGACCCGACGATGAAACTCTGGGGTGACGCGCGCGAGGGGCTGGACGATCTGACGACGGCACTTGCCGCACGGGCGCAAAGCCAGCGCGAGATGCGCGCGGCCTATCTGGCAGAGATCCCCGCAAAGATGCAGACCTGGCATGACGAGGTCGCCGCCGACCGGCTTTATTCCGATGAAAGCCCGGTTCACATGGCGCGGCTTGTGACCGAATTGAACAATCACCTGCCTGCGGATGGCTACCTGATCGCCGATGGCGGCTTTGCCGCACATTGGGGCGGGCTGCTGTTCAACTCGAAAAAGGCGCGGCGCAGCTTTGTGCCGGACCGTGGCTTTGCCTCGATCGGCTATGGCCTGCCGGGTGCCATGGGCGCACAGCTGGCCGACCCGGAAGCGGTGGTTGTCGGTCTGACCGGCGATGGCGGTTTCAACATGGTGTTGGGAGAGCTTGAGACCGCTCGCCGGATGGGTCTTGGCGTCAATATCATCGTCGTGAACAACGCAGCCTCGGGATATGTGAAGGCGTTGCAGCACCTGATGTACGGCGAGGGGAATTATCAGAGTTCCGACCTGGCCGAGACCAATTATGCCGAGGTGGCCCGGGCGATGGGCTGCCACGGGGTCCGGGTGGAGGAACCGGGCCAGTTGGAAGGCGCGCTGAAGGCGGCATTTGCCGAAAAGGACCGGCCCAGCGTGATCGACGTGATGGTGACACGCGATCCGTCGCGCATGTTGCCCGCCGTCGATAACCGTACCGTACAAGTCAAGAAAGGCGACCGCGTGGCCTGACCTCACGCGGGACATAACTGGAAGAAATTGGGAGGAGAACAATGAAAACCAGGACAGTAATAGGCACCTGCACGGCCACGTTGATGGCCGGAAGCCTGATGTCGGGGGCGGCCATCGCCCGGGACATCGAAATGCAGGCGATTTTCCCGCAGACGCTGCCGCTGCTGGGCAAACCGGGTTGGGACATCGCGGAAAAGGTCGACCTGTTGACCGCGGGCGGGATTCACTTCGATGTGAAAAACCCCGGTGAGATCGTTTCCACCGGCGAGGTCTGGGATGCGGTTTCGACCGGAGCGGTCGAAAGCGCGTGGTATTCCATCGGCTTTGCCGAGGGCGTGGTGCCCTCCGCGCCGCTGTTCACGACCTTTCCCTTTGGCCCGGATGTAAAGGAATACGCGGCCTGGTGGTACTATGGCGGCGGCAAGGAAATGTGGTCGGAGATCACCGAGGACACCTATAACATCAAGACGATCCACTGCGGCACGCTGGTGCCCGAAGCCTCCGGCTGGTTCCGCGAGGAGATCAACAGCGTCGAAGACCTGAAGGGCAAGAAGATGCGTTTCTTTGGTCTGGGTGCCAGTGTCATGGGTAAACTGGGTGTCGAAGCGCAATCGCTGGGGCTGGCTGACACGATGTCGGCGCTGAACACAGGCGCCATCGATTCCGCCGAACTGGGCTTCCCCTTCCTCGACAACATGATCGGCATGTACGAACACGCGGACCATTACTATCTGCCGGGCTGGCACCAGCAGACCAGCTTTCTCAGCGTGATCATGAACCTGGACACATGGAACGACCTGACCGACCAGGAACGTGCTGTCATCAACACCGCCTGCGAGGCACAGGTGCTGAGCACCATGGCCGAGGGTGAGGCGGTACAGCTTGAGGCGCTGCGCGAACTGGAGGAAGAGCATGGTGTGAACATCCATCAATGGTCCGATGAGATGCTTGGCGCCTTCGAGAGCGCATGGAACGAGGTCGCGGCGGAGAAATCGGCCCAGGACGCGGATTTCAAACGCGCGTGGGAGAGCATTTCCCAGTTCCGGGACAGTTATTCCCAGTGGAAGGAAATCGGCTATCTGAAGTGATGGTCCAACCATCGCTGCCGGGGGCGCGGCGGGCGTGCCCCCGGTTTTCCTGAATTTTCGAGCGAGGGACAGATGCAGGCTGCATTGAAACTGGCCGACGGGCTGACGCGGGTCTGCGAATGGGCGGCGCGTCTGGCAGGTGTGGTGATGATCGCGCTGGTCTTTGTCATCATGTACGATGTGATCGGCCGCAAGCTCTTTGCCACAGGTTCCGTCATTTTGCAGGAACTGGAGTGGCATATGCATGGGCTGGTGGCCACATTTGCCTTTGGCTACGCCTATACCCGCAATGCCATCGTACGGATCGACGTTCTGGCCGACAAGATGGGCGAGAGGTTCCGCCTCTGGATGGAATTCTGGGTCGTGGTGCTGCTGGTGATCCCGTTCTTCGCCTTCATCGTCTGGTATGGCTACGAATTCGCCGAACGCGCGTTTGAACGCGGGGAAGGGGCCAATGGCGGGCGCGGCTTGCCGCATCGCTGGATCGTGAAATCGCTGGTGCCAGTCTCTGCCCTGCTGACCATCGCGGGCTGTACCGCCGTGGCGCTGCGCATCCTTGCCGTGCTCAGGCGGCCCGATCTGATCTCTGATCCTTTTACCGGACGTGATCTATGGAAACGCTGACCGAATTCCTGCCTGCGATCATGTTCCTGAGCCTGATTGTCGGGCTCTTTTCCGCCTTGCCGGTGCCGATCGTTCTGTCCGGGATCACGCTGATCTTCGCCTTTATCGCGCTGGCCCTGGGCGAAATGCGGTTTGTCCATATCTCACTGATCCCCACGCGGATCTATGGCGGCGTGATCGACAACGCAGTGCTTGTGGCGGCGCCGATGTTCATCTTCATGGGCGTCATGATGGAGAAAACCCGGATCGCCGAGGACCTGCTGCTGACCCTGCAAAAGCTGCTGGCGCGGGTGCCGGGTGGGCTGTCGCTGGCGGTGGTGCTGATGGGCACGATCCTGGCCGCCGCCACCGGGATCATCGGGGCCTCGGTCGTGATGCTGACGGTGATGGCGCTGCCGACCATGATGCGCGCGGGATATGCCGCACCACTGGCGACGGGGACCATCGCCAGCGCGGGCACGCTGGGCATCCTGATCCCGCCCTCGGTCATGCTGGTGTTCATGTCCGATCTTTTGTCTCTGAACCTTGCCAAGGTATTTGTCGCGGCCTTCCTGCCGGGGCTGTTCCTGGCCGCTGTCTATCTGGTCTATATCGTTGCACGATCTTTCCTGCGGCCAGGTGAAACGCCCCCCGCCGCGAAGCTCAGCGCGGCAGACAGCAAGGGGTTGTGGCGTGAGGCGCTGGTGTCGGTTTCCTTTCCGCTTTTGCTGATCATCGCGGTTCTGGGGTCGATCATCGGCGGCTTCGCCAGCCCGACCGAAGCCTCTGGCGTGGGCGCCTTTGCGGCGCTGGTGCTGGGTCTGGTCCGGGGCCGGCTGAACCTGAACGTGCTGGGCGAGGCGGTGGACGGGTCGCTGCGGACCATCGCACTGCTGTTCTTCATCTTTGCCGCCGCAACGGCCTTTGCCTATGTCTTTCGCAAGATCGGCGGGGATGATTTCATCATCGAACTGGCACGGTCGCTCAACCTCGGGGACTGGACGCTGCTGTTCACGATGATGGCGATCGTCTTTGTCATGGGGTTCTTCTTTGACTGGATCGAGATCACGCTGATCCTGCTGCCGATCTTTGCGCCCATCGTCGACCTGATGGACCTTGGCGATCACGTCGCCAAGGCGGATCTGGTCTATTGGTTCACCATCCTGGTCGCGGTCAATCTGCAGACCTCATTCCTGACGCCGCCCTTCGGCTTTGCCCTGTTCTACATGAAGGGGGCGGCGGGTGATCTGGTGTCAATGGGCGATATCTATCGCGGCATCATTCCCTTTGTGCTGCTGCAGATCGCGGTGCTGTTCATCCTGATCTGGCAGCCCGAGATTGCGCTGTGGCTGCCCGCGCAGGTTCTGACGAAATGAACCGGCTTGCAGGAAAACGCGCCGCCATCATCGGGGCCGGTTCGGTCGGGGAAGGCTGGGGCAACGGCAAGGCCACCGCAGCGCTCTTTGCGCGCGAGGGGGCCAGTCTGCTGTGCGTGGACCGCAACCAAGATGCCGCCGAGGCTACCGCCGCACTGATCCGGTCAGAGGGCGGCAGGGCCGAAGTGCTGGCCGCCGATGTGACGGACCCTGAAGCCGGGGCGCAGGTGATGGCGCGGATGCAGGCGCTGTGGGGCGGTATCGACATTCTGGACTACAACGTCGGGATCAGCCAGGCGGGTGGCGTTCTGGACACCAATGATGAAGCCTGGGCGCGCGTGTTCGACATCAACCTGACCGGCGCGATGCGGATGGTGCGCGCGGTCCTGCCCGCGATGCGGGTGCAGAAAAGCGGGGCAATCGTCTTTGTCTCGTCACTGGCTGCGGTCTATTCCGCGCCCTATTCCTATGTCTCTTACGAAGTGTCCAAGATGGGGCTGGTGCGCTTGGCACGGTCCGTCGCGCGGGAGAATGCGCCCTATCAGATAAGGTCCAATGTTCTGTTGCCGGGCGTCATCGACACGCCGCATGTCACGGCCTTTGTCGATGGTGAAACTGACCCGGCCACGCTGGCGGCAAACCGGGCTGCGATGGTGCCGATGGGCCGACAGGGGACCGCCTGGGACGTCGCGCGGGCGGCATTGTTTCTGGCATCGGAAGAAGCCGCCTATATCACGGGGGTGGAACTGCGTGTTGACGGCGGACTGACGGCATAACAGATGCGCGCGGAGCGATGGCTATCTGCTTTCCGTTGGTACTTGCATGGCGGCCCGGGCCAGCCTGCTGGATCAGTTCTCGAAATAAGTGACCCTGTATTGGCGGGCAAAACGTCCGGCTTTGCGAAAGCAATGGCGCAGGGCGACCCCGGTGCGGGTTGGTTGACGAAACCGGCGGCTGCGCCATAGCCTTTGCATTGTTCGTGGCCCTTGCCGTCGGGCCCGCGATGGAAGGAGAGGACCCGATGACAGAACTTATCGCAAGAATAGCCGGGCCATATCTGCTGCTGACCGGTCTGGGTTTTGCGATCTCCCGCGACTTCTATCAGCGCATGGTCATGGGGAACGCACAGGCCGACCCGATCCTGCTGAACCTGTCCGGGGCCGTGCATTTCATTGTCGGGCTGATCGTGCTGAACAACCATTTCCGATGGTCGGGGTTTGCCGAGATTGTCGTCAGCTTGATCGGCATCGCTGCCGCTGCAAAAGGGGCGGCGCTGATCGCCGTGCCGGAGATGACACTGCAGACCCCCAAGACAACCGGCAGGGTCCTTACCGCAAGTACGGTCGGCTTTATCCTGGCCGGGGTATATCTGTGTTACGTCGGGTATCTGCCCCTTTTGGCGAGATAACGTAGCCCTGCGCCTACTGCCTTGAGATCAGGAACAATTCTGACATCAGCGCAGGGTCAGGTGAACATATTGCGGTAGTCGCTCAACTGAACACCAAACTGCCGCTGAAACGCCCGTCTCAGGCGTTGCAGATCACCAAAGCCGCAGTCGACCGCCACTTGCTTGAGCGGCAGCTTTCCCGAGAGCAGGCCGCGGGCGTGATCGACGCGCACCTTCTCCACAAATTGCGCCGGTGTTTCGCCTGTGTCGCGCTTGAAGCGGCGGGTCAACGTGCGCGCGTTCATGCCCGCAGCATCGGCCAGGGCATCAAGAGACCAGTCCAGATGCGGGGCCGCAACAACCTTTTCAATGAGTTCGGTCAAGGTTTCGCCCTTTGCGAACTGTCCGGCGAGATGAAAGGCATATTGGCTTTGCCCGCCGGTGCGGCGCAACTGGACAACAAGTTCGCGCGCGACCGAAAGCGCGACCTTTGGCCCGCAATCCGCCTGAATGATCGACAGCGCAAGGTCAATACCGGTGGTCACGCCGGCAGAGGTAAAGACCTTGCCCTGGGTGATGTTGATGCGGTCCAGGTCCCAGAAAACCCCGGGGTAGTTCCGGATGTCTTCCTCACGCGACCAATGGGTCGTTGCCTTCAGCCCGTCCAACACGCCCGCCGCGGCCAGGACCAATGCCCCTGAACAGACAGAAATCAGGCGGCCTTCTGTCCCGGCCCGTTTTCGGATGATTTCAAGCAGGCCGGTGTTGGTGATCAGTGCATCCACCCCGGCACCGCCGGGGATCAGCAGGTCCGCGCCCCCGGCTGCGGCGGAAAGCCGGGCATCGGCAACAAGCCGCAACCCGCAGCCTGCGCGCACCGGTGCCCCGTCCAGCGAGACATAGCGGGTCTGGTAACTGATGCGATTATCCGTATTCGCGGCCTCGAACGCCTGCACCGGCCCTGCCGCGTCCAGCAGGTTTATGTTGTCAAACAGCAGGACATCAATGTTCCGGGCGTTGCGATGATTGTCCATATTCGACACCTGATTGTCATTTAAGACATATGTGATCTCTCCTATAGCTGACTGTGTCAAGCTAGCCGAACAGGAATATGCAGATGCCCGTTGCACGATTTGCCCGAAACGGAAACTTTATCGGCCTTCTGATGGCCAATACGATTCTGGGATTTGCAATGCCGATGCTGCTTATTCTGGGCGGCCTGACGGGATTGCACCTGTCCCCCAATGCGGCGCTTGTCACACTGCCCGCATCTGTCCAGACCCTGGCCGGGATGCTGGCGGCAGCACCCTTTTCACTGCTGATGGGGCGGTTTGGCCGCAGGATCGGCTTTGCGGCGGGCGGGGTCCTGGCCCTTGCCGGCACGGCACTTGGCGCGTCGGCGCTGGTCAGCGGCAACTTCGTTCTGTTGTGCCTGGCCCATTTCATTCTTGGCGCGGCGCTGTCTTCGTTTCAGTATTTTCGCTTTGCCGCCGCCGAGGTGGTCAGCCCCGAGTGGCAACCCGTTGCGATATCGCTGATGCTGACCTCTGGGCTGGTGGCCGCGATAGGCGGACCGCAGGTCTTCATCATGGCCAAAGATGCCTTGGCACCCATTCCCCTGGCAGGTGCCTATGTGGCGCTCGCCGTTGTCATTCTGGTCGGCATGGTCCCGCTTGCCCTTGTCCGGATACCAAGGGCGCCAGCTGCAGGCCGCGTCGCGGGGGCCAAACGCTTTGCCTCTCTCGCCGTGCTGCGGCGCGGGCCGGTGCGGCGGGCAATCGGCATCGCGGCCATTTCACAGGGCGTGATGATTTTCATGATGATCCCGACGCCGCTGGCGATGCTGGGATGCGGATTTACCGAAGCGGTCGCAGGCGATGTTATCCGCTGGCACGTCGTTGCGATGTTCGCACCAAGCTTTGTGACCGGGTTTCTGATCAAGTGGTTCGGCAAGGAGCGTATTGCAGTGGCCGGTCTGGTGATCCTGGCAATCGCCGCGGTCGGTGCTGCAGCGGGCCTGTCCTCTGCCCATTTCTACGGCTCTTTGATCCTGCTTGGTGTCGGCTGGAACTTTGGCTTCATCGGGGCAACCAGCATGTTGGCGACCGCCGTGACAGACGGAGAGAAAGCCGCCGTGCAGGGGTTGAACGACACGCTGATCGCGCTTGTTTCGACAATCTGCGCATTCGCCGCCGGATTGGTCGTAACCGGGTTTGGCTGGGCCGTGGTCGCCATTGTCTCCATGCTGATCGTGCTGCCCGCGATTGCGGTGCTGATGCTGGGCAAGGCGGAACCCGCGACAGTCTAGGGCAGGTTGACCGGATTGACAGATAGGTGCGAGGTTTCATTTGCCCGGCTCGGGCGGCCTCAACGCCAAGGGAAGAGAACAATGGATTACATCACCTCCAAAGACCAGCTCAGAGCGGCGTTCGATGACGTTCACGACGTTGCCGTTCGAAAAGAGCTGCGTCTGATCGACGAACATGCCCGACGGTTTATCGCGCGCTCCCCCTTTGTCTTTGTCGGATCGCAAGATGGCAAAGGGGCTGCGGATGTATCCCCCAAAGGCGATATGCCAGGGTTTGTCAAAGTGCTGGATGACACAACCCTGGCCCTGCCGGACCGGCCCGGTAACAACCGGCTCGATACCTGGGAAAACATCATCGAGAACCCTGCCGTCGGGTTGATCTTTGTGATCCCCGGCATGAACGAGACTCTGCGCATCAACGGGGAGGCGCGGCTGACCCTCGATCCTGAGCTTTGTGCCAAGCTACATGTCAACAACCGGCCCGCCCTGGCGGTGATGGTGGTCAAGGTCCGGCAGGTCTATATGCATTGCGCCAAGGCCTTTATCCGGTCCAGGCTCTGGGCACCGGACAGTTGGCCCGCACGGTCGGACATGCCGACGCTGGGCGAGATATTGAAGGACCATGCGGAACTATCTGCAACTGCGGAGGAATTCGACACGGTGCTTGACGCGGCTTACAAAAAGTCACTTTGGTAGATGCGGATATGAAGCATCCGCAGCATCCATCGGGCGCTACGGTGGTTGTGTCAGCTTACGATCACCCGCCACCAGACCTGAAGAGTCTCAGCCAGGCGTGAGGCGCAGCATGATCTTACCGATATGACTGCCGGTTTCCATCATCGCATGTGCGGCGGCGGCATCGGTCAGGGGGAAGACCTGCGCAATCGACGGACGGACGCGGGTGCCAAGCAGCGGCCAGACGTCACGGCGGATCGCATCGGCCACCTGTGACTTGCGGTCAAGCGGCAATGGCCGCAGCAGCGAGCCGGTAATGCGGATGCGCTTTGCCATCAGATCGCGCACCGGCAGATCAAGTGTGCTGCCCCCGCCACCCGACAGATGGGCAATCGTGCCGTCAGGGGCCATCATCGCCAGATCCTGCGCAATATGCGCCCCGGCGGACACGTCAAGCAGGGTCGATATGCCGGCACCGCCCGTGGCCTCCATCACCTTGGTGGCAAGCTCCGGGTCATCATAGGAAAACGCAGCCATGGCACCGAAATCGCCGCAGGCGGCGACCTTTTGCGCGCTGCCGGCCGTCGCGATGACATTGTACCCCAACGCCGACATGGCTTGCAGGGCGATGTGGCCGACGCCGCTGGTGCCGCCATGAAAAAGGGCGAATTGATCCTTTTGCAGCGACATCAGGTGAAAGAAATTCCACCAGGTGGTAAAGACTGCTTCGGGGATTGCGGCCGCTTCGATATCTGAAAGCCCGTCGGGAGCGGGCATGACAAGCGGGGCAGGCGCGATGACATATTGGCCGTAGCCGCCTCCTGGCACCAGCGCCATGACCCTGTCCCCCTGCGTCATGCCGGTGACCCCGGAACCCAGGGCCGCGACCGTGCCGCAGACCTCCAGACCGGGCACCGCGCGCCCGTCGCTGTGCTTGCCGCTGGCGCGCTGGTGAATGTCGTGGCGGTTGATGCCCGCGGCGGCCACGCGAATCAGGATCTCTCCGGCACCGGGCGTTTCAACAGGTAGCTCCCTGGGAACCAGAACATCAGGTCCGCCGGGACCAGAGATGACGATCGCTGTCTGTGTCTTCGGTATGTGCATCATGTCGACCCTTTGAGATTTGTCGTTGGTGAAATGGCCTTGGTCGTGGTGCCGGCGGCCGTCAGGCAGGCTGCAATCAGCTCTGCCGGGTCACCGGCCCTGGCAGAGCGCCATGTCACATGACCATCCGGTCGGATCAGAACGGCCCCGGTTCTGGTCAGGCCATAGAGTTTGAGCCAGGCCGCTGTATCGGTCTGGACATCCCCTCCATCCCCGATGCCAAAGCTGCGCAGCGGCACGGGCAGGTCCGCCGCAGTGACGGCATCGGCCCAGAATTGCCCGTCGCCGGCGTGCAACAGGGTGAAACGGTCCAGGGAAAAGAGATCAAGCAGCGAGGCGGTTTTGCCATCCAGCGTGACAGGCAGATGTGGCGCGCGGTTTCCGGGGCGCGCGGCGGGCGTGTAACTCCTGACCGAAAACGGCGGAGACGGTGTGCCATCCGATGTGATCAGATTGGACTCGTAAGAAAAACCAAAGGTCTGACCTGGATAATCGAAGTGTTCGCGCTGTTCCGGGATGCCCTCGGCCAGTTTGGCGCGGTTGGCGGCGCCTTGCGCACCTTCGAGGCTGGACAGAAGTTCGCTGTCGTTCGCCAACATCCCCGACAGGCCGCGCTTTGCCATGGCCATGGCATTGCGTTCGCTCTGCGCGACGTTGAAGCTGGCTATGGGGCGGCGTTCTTCGGTGTAGGTCGCCAGCAGAGATGCGGGGGCAGCGCCATCCAGCACGAGGTTCAGTTTCCAGATCAGGTTGTGAATGTCTGCAATGCCGGTGTTCATGCCCTGGCCGCCGGTAGGGGGCAGCGGATGGGCGGCATCGCCCGCAATGAACACCCGCCCGGCGGAAAATGTGTCCGCGATGCGCGCCTGCATGCGCCAGGGCATGATGCTCTTGATGTCGATCTCGACGTCAGAGGCACCGATCACGGCGCGCAAAATGTTCAGGCACCTTTCTTTTGTGAAATCATCGCGTGATTCATGGGTGTGATAGCCGAAATTATAGGTCCAGCGGTAGCGCCCATCGAGAGAGATCAGCACACCCGATGTCTGCGCGTTGAATATCCAGTACAGCAGGTAAGGCCGGTCAACGACATATTTCCAAAGGTCGGCATGGAAGTAGAGGCCAATTTGCTGGCCGATGGATTTGCCCTCCATGCCGATGCCAACCGCCTCACGCGTTGGGCTGCGTGGCCCGTCGGCGGCGATCACATAGGCCGCCCGTGTCGCGCCGGTTGCGCCCTCGCCGTTTTCCCATGTCAGGGTCACGCCATTGGCGTCCTGTGTGACGCCCGTTACCTTGTGGCTGAAATGCAGTGCAACGCTGTCGCGGCGCTGCGCATGTTCGCGCAGAACCGGTTCCAGTTTGTCCTGCGGGCAGGAGCGTTTGAAGACCGGGCTTTGGCTGGCCTCGATCCTTGCCCATTCTGGATCGCCACGGGTTTCGATGACGCCGATCGTGTCACCCGCAAGGCTGGTAACGAAGCCGATGCCGGCGTGTCGTTCCAGTGGCAGGGCGACCGCATCGACGTCTTCGGCCAGCCCGCAGCTGCGAAAGATTTCCATCGTCCGCGTGTTCACGACGTGGCCACGCGGGTGGAAGGAAGTTGTCGCGTTCTGTTCGAACAGGACCGTCCTGATGCCAAGCTGGCCCAGCAGGTTTGCCGCACACAGCCCTACAGGACCGCCGCCGATGATCGCGATATCGGTGTGTGACTTGCTCATCTGGTATTCCTTGTCGCGAACTGTCGTTTAGGTTTCGTCGGTCACCGGGCTTGAAAGCCTGCCGGTGGCGATGGTGCCACCCGGAGGAACCAAGGGGGAAATCTTCAAGGGTCAGGTTTCTTCGACCAAAGCTATGCCGCGCAGCGGCGCATTACTCATTGTGAACGATGCTGTCGAGCCAGGCGCAATTCGGCTTCGGGTCGGCGGCGCGAAAACCGTTTTGCGCGGTTGCGTGGCGCATCTCGCGCATCTTGATGCGCACCGGGTCGTCTTCGGGCAGGTGCAGGCGTTCGTGGCCCCAGGTGGAGGGGCCTTCGTGCGTCTCGAACGGCTCCCAGGTCTGCGGATCTATGACCTGCGCACCCCAGCCGTATTCGACAAAGAACTGCGACGGCGTTTTGGTGTAAAAGCTCAACATGTGATCGTTGGAATGGCGGCCCAGCGAATAGGCAACGCCTTCGTCGCGGCCCTGAGCGATGTCATACCCCTGTCCGACATCATCGAGCGACAGCAGTTCGACCATGAAGTGATGGATGCCCTTACGGCCCGATCCGACCATGGCAAAGCTGTGGTGCCGCCCGTTCACGTGAAAGAAGTAAAGCGGATAGGGGGTCTGTCCGTAGTCCGTGACATTGAAGCCCAGTATGTCACGGTAAAAGTGCAGGATGCCCTGCACGTTGGCGACATGCAGCACCACATGACCCATGCCCAGCGAGCCTGTCTTGAAGCCAGAGATCGGACGCCCGGAGAGAAACCCGTCGCTGGCGATTTCGGGGCCGCAGAAGGCTTCCAGCCGGTTGCCGTCAGGGTCGTGAAAAGAGATCAGCCGCGCGACGTGGCGCGCATCGGCAAGGTTGGGCCCGTGCCATGTGACCGCAACGCCCGCGTTTTCCAGCCGTGAGGCCAGCGCATCCAGATCGGCAGGTGAATTGGTTTCCCACCCCATGAAAGCAAGGTTTTCTTCACCCTCACCGGTCACGATGAGTCGCTGCTTGCGGTCGTCCATGCGGAACAGGCGCATGTCACCGCCCTGGTCAACTTTCTGCATCCCAAGCAACTGGGTGGCAAAGCCATCCCAGTCATCCAATTTGCTTGAGTTGACACCGATATAACCAAGCGATGCGATGGACATGTGCAATCCTTTTCCAGTCACGACACCCTGGCCGAAAGGATCGGGCAGGTCTTTGCGGGTTGGTTGCAACCTGTCTAACCAGGCCGCTTCAGGGGGTCGCCCGCAAACTGGAGAGTGTTCGGCTGCTGAACAACATCAACGAACCGGCTTTGAATACGGAGCAGTTCGAAGTTTTGTATTCAAAAATATCAATGCTAGATCTGGATGGGTCACGATTCTCACGCCGGGGCCGCAGCCTTGCAATGCGACAGTTGCATTGACCCTTTGGGTACTCTCGCAGCTGCGACAGGTGCGCAACCTGGCCATTTGCGAAGGTCGGAAAAGAGGAGAGAGCCGATTTCGGAATCGTCCATCAGGGCACTTCAGCGGGGCATCTCCGTCCTGCAGGCGCTCAACCAGCTGAATGGTGCGCGACCGGCGGACATCGCTACGGTCACGGATATTCCGCGTCCTTCGGTCTATCGGCTGCTCAAGACCCTGGAAGAGATGGGGCTGGTCTCGAAGGACCATTTCTCGAACCGGTGGCGGCCTACGCTTCATGTCAAATCGCTGTCGTCCGGTTACCGGGACGAAGATTGGGTCTGCCAGATCGCCGTGCCGCATATGGTCGAACTGGGGCGCGATGTCTTGTGGCCTGTCGATCTGGCAGCCTTTCGCAATCACCAGATGGAGGTTCGGGAATCCACGCATCAGATCAGCCCCTATTCCGTCAACCACGGCATGGTCGGACGGCAGATGCCCCTGCTGGAGACCGCAAGCGGGCGTGCGATGCTTGCCTTCATGCCCGAAGACCAGCGACGCGCCCTGCTGAGCCATGTGACAGAGGTGACCGGCATGCAGGAACCTTTCGTCATGAAGGATGGTGCCTTACCGGTGATCCTGGCGCGGACACGCGAATTGGGGGTCGGCTATCGCAAGGGTGATTTCACCCCCGAGACCGCCAGCATCTCTGCACCGATCTGGTATGAGGACCGGATCCTGGCATGTCTGACCCTGATCTGGTCCACCAGATCCATGTCCTTCGAGCGGAGCCTGGAACTGTATCGCGCCAAGTTGCTGCGCACGGCGGACGCGATCTCGCGCGATCTGGTCGATAAACTGTCATCGGAAGAAATAGCCGAGCTACACGCGTCCGCCTGAAGATCCCGCCACAACGTTCGCCAGGCGAACACCCGGCAAATCAACCTCATGTCTTCCTGCAGTACCCCGTAAGGTTCGCGGACGAGACAATGCCTTGGGGTGGGGTTCTTTGCACAGATTTGATGAATTGATGCGCCGGGGGGCCAGCTGGCTTGCGCTGATCGGATTTGCCGGGCTGGTCGTGCTGGCCAGCATGACGACACTGGATGCGCTGTTGCGATCCTTCATTTCGGCGCCGATCCAGGGAGTCAATGATGTCTCTGCCGTGGTCATGGCGGTGGTGATCGCCAGCTGCATTCCCGCCAACCTCGCCGAGCGCAAGAACATCTCGGTCGAGGTTCTGGGTGGCGTCCTGGGAGTCCGGCCGAACCGCTGGCTGCGGCTGCTGTCCAGCCTGGTCGTGCTGATCTTCATCGCGGCGATGGCATGGCAATTTGTGCCTTTCACCCAAGGCCTGCATGACAGCAATCGCAGGACATGGGTGCTGGCCTGGACGGTCTGGCCATGGTGGGGGGCCGCGACCGTTTTCCTTGTCTATGCCACCGTCATCCAGCTTTCCAACGTCGTGCATGACGTGATGGATCTGGTCCGGGGCACTGACGCGGGCCTGCGCCCGTCGCCCAAGGTCTCGACATTGCCCGGCGAGGAACACCGTTGATGGATCCGACGATGATCGCCCTTTTCGGTGTCCTCGGCATGTTTGCCCTGATTGCGCTGCATGTGCCCATCGGCGTGTCGATGGCGCTTGTCGGGGTGGCCGGTTTTGCGTCAATCGCGGGATGGGGACCCGCGATCCAGTTGCTGGCATCGGAACCGGCCGCGACCATGGCCAACCTCGATCTAGCGGTCGTCCCTCTGTTCATGTTGATGGGCAGTCTTGCGGCGATTGGCGGGCTGGCGAAGGACATCTTCGCCACGGCAGAGGCGCTGGTCGGGCACCGACCTGGCGGATTGGCGGCGACCACCATCGTCGCGAGCGCAGGCTTCGGGGCTGTCTGCGGATCATCCGTCGCCACCACCGCCACTTTTGGCCGGGTCGCCTTGCCTGAGATGATCGACCGCGGTTATGGCAAGGGCATCTCGGCGGGGACTGTCGCGGCGGGCGGCACGCTTGGCATCATCGTGCCGCCGTCCAGCATCATGATCCTCTACGGCGTGCTGACCGAGGAATCGGTACTGAAACTGTTCACCGCAGCGATCATTCCCGCGATCCTCTCGGTCTCGCTTTATCTGGTCGCCATTGCAATCGTGGCGCGGCGCAACCCCGACGCCATGCCGGGGTCGGCCCGCCTGCCATTGCGCGACAGGCTGCGCGCCATCGGGCGGTCCTGGGGCGCGATCACGCTTGCGGTGATCGTTCTGGGCGGCATCTATTCCGGTGTCTTCACGGTAAACGAGGCGGCGGCAGTCGGCGTGGTCTTTGCCCTGCTGTTCGCATTGGGCCGCGGCACCCTGAACCGTGACAGCTTTGTCGCCGTGCTGTCAGAGGCAAGCGTGGCGACCGTGATGATCTATGTCATCGTCTTCGGCGCGATGATCTTTTCCTACTTTGTCAGCCTGAGCGGGGTCAGCGCGGAAATCATGGGCATCATCAACGGGCTTGGCCTGCCACCGTTGGGGGTGATTTTTCTGCTGGTGCTGATGTATCTGGTGCTGGGGGCGTTCTTTGACGAAGTGGCGGCGGTGGTGGTTACCCTGCCATTCGTGCTGCCGATCATACTGTCGCTGGGCTACGATCCGATCTGGTGGGGCATCCTGAACGTGGCGCTGATCGGCGTGGGCATGCTGACACCGCCCATCGGGATCAACGTGATGTTGCTGAATTCCATGCGCGCTGACATCCCGCTGGCTGCGATCTATCGCGGTATCCTCGCATTCTTTCTTGCCGATTGTCTGCGGATCGCGGTTCTGGTGCTGTTTCCGCAGGTTACATTGTGGTTGCCCAGCGTGATGTGACCGAAGTGGCGCGGCTGTGGCCCGCTGTTCGTCAAAACTGAACTGCTGCCGCGCCTTGGTTGCGGACGCAAGGTCACCTGCCCGGCAACACCCCATTATCAGCAGGCGAACAGTTTGGCTTTTGACGTTGTTTGGACCCGTGCGGCCCATAGCCTGAAACCTGGAAATGGGGCCGGATCAGATTTGATGTCGGCCTTCCGCAGGGCGGTTCCTCTGATGGGACCGCGACGGAGTTGTTTCCGGCATAGGGAGGACAATATGCTCAAGAAACTGAAGATGACAAAGACGCTGCTTGGATGCGGCGCGGCCTTTTTGATATCTCTTGCGGGGCAGGGGGCATCGGCGCAGGAAAATCTGCGGTTCACCACCAGCGTACCCGCGCAATCATTCATCTATGCCGATATTCTGTCGGTCTGGGCCGACCGGGTTGTTGCGGATTCCGAAGGAACGCTGACGATCCAGATGTTTCCGGCCGGGACGCTTGGCCGTGACCCTGCAACGCATCTGGACATGGTGCGTGGTGGCACTGCGGATATCGCCTATGTCGTACCAGGCTATACACCGGGTGCGATGAACGAAGCGACACTACTGGAGCTGCCGAACCTGGTGCCGGACGCGCTGCATGGCTCCCTCGCCGCGACGAAGATGGTCGAAGACGGTCTGTGGCAGGGCGAAGGGATGGAGCCGGTAAAGATTCTGGGCATGTTCTCGACCGCGCCGGGCCTGTTGTCCACGACCCGGAAAATCGAAACCCTGGAAGAGGTCAGGGATTTGAAACTGCGCGGCGCGGGTCCGACCTTGCTGGCCAGCATTACGGCGCTTGGTGCGACACCGATTGGCGGGATCACTGCGCCGCAGATCGCCGAAGGCCTTTCGCGGGGGCTGATTGACGGTTCGATCAATGAATGGGTCGCACTGACGATTTTCGGCATCGCGGAGGCCGCAAAGTTTCACCTGGATGTAAACCTTGGGTCCTCGCCGATCATGGTCATGATCAATCGCGAAAAATATGACAGTCTGCCCGAAGCGGCGCGCGCCGCCATCGACAAGAACTCGGGCCCCGCCTTTGCAAAGCTGTTTGGCGAAGCATTCGATGCGTGGATCGGAAAGTTCCGGACAGCCGCGATGCAGGACGACAGTCGCGTGTTCACGCAACTGTCGGATGCGGAGCAGTCCAAATGGGACGCGCAGCTTCAGACGGTGACTGACGGCTGGATTGCCGATCATCCGAATGGTCAGGCACTCTACGATGCCTATGTCGCGGCATTGAAAGACGTTCAGAACTGAAACCATTGGTCTGACAAAAGGGACGGCGGTGGAAACTGCCGCCCCTTACAGGCGTGTTGCTGGTCGGCCCGGTTGCCAGCGCGAAGATGACCGCCAGAAATGGGCTGTCCAGCAAGCGGAAGTTTCAACGCCAGGGCGCAACAACAGTTGAGCAGGGCTCTCGAAGGATAGCGCCTTCGCGCCATCCACCGTCCGTCAGACGAACAGTCTCGGGCTTTTGCTGTCCTTGACCCATTTGTTGCCAGACAATCGCGATACCTGTTTTTCCGGAGGCACGCGATTGGCATCTCTCTTCCTGACATCAGCTTTGCTGGGTAACTTTTCATCGCGAGCGCAGAACGCAAATCTGCCCATCACGCCCGCGGAAATTGCACGAGATGCGCTGGCATCCGCAGAGGCGGGGGCCGCCATCGTGCATATTCACGTGCGCGACCCCGAGACTGAACTGCCCTCCATGGAAACGGCTCTTTACCGGGAAGTCGTTGACCGCATTCGTGACAAGAATGACGAATTGATCATTAACCTGACCACCGGCAATGGCGGGCGCTACGATCCGTCGGCCGAAAACCCCGCCATCGCCGGGCCCAAGACCAATCTGCTTTTGCCCGATGACAGGGTGCAGCATGTTCTGGTCATCAAGCCCGACATCGCCACACTGGACCTGAACACCATGGTTTTCGGCGAAGAGGTGGTGATCAACACCCTGTCGTCGATCCGGCGCATGGGCACACTGATCCAGCAGGCCGGCGTGCGGCCCGAGATCGAGCTGTTCGACAGCGGTGATGTGGCGATCCTGAACACGCTGATGGCCGAGCAGTTCTTCGAGAAACCGCCGCTGTGTTCCATCGTGATGGGGGTTAAATTCGGCTTCGTGCCGCTGCCGGAAACGCTTTTGTACGCGCGCGGTCTTTTGCCGGGCAATGCGATCTGGACGGGGTTCGGCACCGGCGCGATGGCCTTTCCCATGGTGGCGCAGTCGGCCTTGATGGGTGGAAACATACGTATCGGTATGGAGGATGCCGTCTGGCTGGAGAAAGGCGTGAAGGCACCATCCAACCGCGCGATGGTAGAGAAAGCAGCAAGGATCGTGCGCGAACTGGGCTTTGAACTGGAAACACCAAAACAGGTCCGGGCGCGCCTGGGTCTATTGGGTCTATAGGGGCTGTTTATGCTGACATTCTATCATTCACCGCAAAGCTGCTCCAACGGTATCCTGCTCTTGCTGCACGAGGTCGGCGCCGCATTCGAGACCAGGATCATCGACCTGCGTGCCGGCGATCAGCGGCGTGCGGAATATCTGGCCCAGAACACCAAGGGCAAGGTTCCAGCCCTTGGGCTTCCGGACGGATCGGTTCTGACGGAATTTCCTGCAATCGCCATGTGGCTTGCCGACAGCTTTCCCGAAGCGGGCCTGGCCCCGGACAGCGCGATCAAACGCGCGAGGATCTCGGAGATGCTGGATTACATCGTCGGATCTGTCCACATGCGCGGTTTCACCTTTGACAAGATGCCGCAGAAATTTCTTTCCGATCCGGCAGGGCAGGCGACGCTAAGGGCGCATGGCCGTGCGGAAGTTGCCAGGGGTCTTGGGTTTCTGTCCAACGCGCTTGGACATTCGGCCTTTCTGCTTGGTGACTTCAGCGCAGCGGATGCGGCCCTTTTCTACGTGCTCGACTGGGCGGAACAGGACGGTGGATATGACCTGCCTGCCAATCTGGAAAGGTGTCTGGCCCGGATCAGGACACGCCCCGCCTGTCTTGCGGCGGCACCTCTTTTGAGACGCCCGCAAGGTTGAAATGCCGATGAACATGATCAAGACCGCTCAGCCGCCTCAGGGCGGCTTTTTGCGTGGCAGGGTAAAACTGGCGCGCAAATCCTGCGCGGACCCGGGGCTGTCCGCCCTGTGAACAGCCTGGGGCAAGTCATGGACGCCGCACGCACCCGCACGTCACAACAAGACAGATTGTGAAGCAAGTAAGACACCGAAAGGCCCGCCGATGCCCGACTACCCCAAAGATATTCCGGTCGTCATTGTTGGCGCGGGCCCGACGGGCCTGACAGCGGCCAACCTGCTTTCCGTCTATGGGGTCGACTGTATTGTTCTCGAAAAAACCGCAGGGCCGATGAACCTGCCGCGCGCCATCGTCATTGATGATGAGGGCGCGCGCACCATGCAGGTTTTCGGGCTGGACAAGACCTATCTCAAGGACACGATGGAAGGCGACGGCTCGCGGTACTATGACGACCTGGGCAATTGCTTTGCCGAGACAGGCAAAGGGCCGCGCAACCTCGGTTTTGCCAAGCGACAGTTCTTTTTCCAGCCCGAGCTTGAAGCGGCACTGCGCGATGTATCGGCGCAAACGGCCCCTGGCACGCTGCATTTCGGCGCCGAGGTGACAGATGTGCACACCGCCGCTGACCACGCGGTAGTGGCCCTGCGCGACGCCAAGGGGAACAGCCATCAGATCCGCACCCAATGGGTGCTGGCCTGTGACGGCGGGCGCAGCCCGATCCGCGAGCGGTTGGGCATCGCGATGTCCGGCAACACCTATGAGGAAGACTGGATCGTCGTGGATACGGTGAACGATCCCGACACCACCTTGTACTCAAAGTTTTTTTGCAGCGGTTCACGCCCGACGGTCAGTGTCCCCGCACCCCATGGCGGGCGGCGCTACGAATTCATGCTGCAACCCGGCGAGACCCGCGAGCAAGTGTTGCAGGACGGGTTCCTTGAAGGGCTGATGGCCCCCTACCGGCCTTTCAGGACCGAGGATATTCTGCGCAAGACCGTTTACACTTTCCATGCCCGCATGGCCGAGCAGTTCCAAGCGGGGCGCATTCTGTTGATGGGGGATGCGGCGCATCTGACACCGCCCTTTGCCGGTCAGGGCATGAACGCAGGCCTGCGTGACGCGCACAATGTGGCCTGGAAACTGGCCGCGATCCTGCGAGGCGGTGCCAGCGCAAAGATTCTGCAAAGCTACGAGGCCGAGCGCCGCAAGCCCGCCTGGGACATGATTCAGCTGGCCGTGGCGATGGGCAGCATCGTGATGCCGGCCGGGCGCGACCAGATCATGTTCCGCGACCTGATGATGCAGGCGCTTGAGCCCTTTCCGGCTGTGAAAGACTGGCTGGTGCACATGCGGTTCAAACCCAAGCCACGGTATCTTGAAGGTTTGTTTCTGGATCTGGATGCCCCCCTGTTCGAGGGTTCGCTGGTGGGCGAGATGATCCCCCAGCCCGAGGTGCGGCAAGGCAATAAGGTTCAGTTGCTGGACGATGTCACCGGGCCCGGCTTTTGCCTGATCGCGCAATGCGCGGCGGGCGCAAGGGCGCTGGCAGCGCTGAAGCAGGACAGGCTGCTGGGACTGCCGTTGACCACGATCACACTGGACACATTGGGCGGCGGAGATCCGGCGGCCCTGTGCCCTGTCGATCCTCAGGCGGTCCGCCCGTTTCGGACCCACCGTGATCAGATCATGCTGGTCCGGCCCGACCGGTATTGCGCCGCGGCATTCTTTCCCGAGGCGCTCACGGGTGCGCTGGAACGATACACCGCGCAGCTGACACGCACAGAGACGACAGTGCAGGCCGCCGACATGACGGCCTGAAGAACAGCGGCCATGTGCCGACACAGACATTGCGAGGGAGGAGGAGACCCAATGCAGATCATCTGGAAAAGGTCAAAGGCGCTGGCCCGCGTGCTGGCCCTGGTCGGTTTCACCGGCCTGCTGGTGCTGGCGTTGATGACAACCTCGGATGTCCTGATGCGCTGGTTGTTCAAGGCCCCGCTTCAGGGCGTGAACGATGTCAGTTCGGTTGTCATGGCGGTGGTCATCTCGGCCTGTATCCCCGCCAACCTGGCGATGAAACAGAACATCCGTGTCGAAGTTTTCGGCGCGGTGGCTGGGCGACGCACGAAGGCTTTGCTCGAAGTGTTTTCAAGTGCCCTGACCTTTGTTCTGATCGCCCTGATGGCCTGGCAATTCCTCGATTATGTCGGCTCGCTCAAGGTGAACGGCGACCGCACATGGGTGCTGGACTGGCAGGTCTGGCCATGGTGGGCCGTCGCGACGGTGATGCTTTGGCTGGCGGCCTTCGTGCAGGCGATGGTTCTGATCATCGACCTTGCATCCCTGTTTGACGGCACCAACAGCGGCGCGGCTTTGCGTGACGACCTTTCTTCCCAGCTCTGACCGGACAAAGACCTAAAGGAAACGAATATGGATCCTCTTGTTATTGCCGTGATTGGCTGCGCCGCGATGATGGGGCTGATACTGCTCCATGTGCCGATTGGCATCTCCATGGCACTTGTCGGCGTTGTGGGCTTTGCCCAGGTCGCGGGCTGGGGGCCTGCGATTTCGCTGCTGGCCAGCGAACCGGCGTCGGCCATGGGCTCGCTGGATCTGGCGGTGATCCCGCTGTTCATGCTGATGGGCAGCCTTGCGGCGGCGGGCGGGCTGGCCTCTGATGTCTATGAGATGGCCAATGCGCTGTTTGGCCACCGCCGGGGCGGGTTGGCAACAACCACCGTGGTGGCCAGCGCAGGCTTTGGCGCGATCTGCGGGTCGGGGGTGGCGACAACAGCCACCTTCGGGCGGGTTGCCATGCCCGAGATGCTGACACGCGGTTATGATCCGTCGCTCGCCTCGGGGGCCGTCGCTGCGGGGGGCACACTGGGTATTATCGTGCCGCCCTCTGCGATGATGATCCTCTATTCGGTGCTGACCGAGCAATCGGTGCTGCAATTGTTCACCGCCGCGATCATCCCTGCGCTGCTGGCGGTTCTGTTTTATGCCGTTGCCGTTCAGGTGACCGTGATGCGCAGGCCCGAAAGCGCACCGCGGTCGGACAAGCTGCCGTTCAACGATCGTTTGGCTGCGATCGGGCGCGCCTGGGGTGTGATCCTGCTGGCAGTTGTTGTGCTGGGCGGCATCTATTCCGGCATCTTTACCGTGAACGAAGCTGCGGCCATCGGTGTTGTCATCGCTTTCCTCTTTGCGCTGCTGCGTCGCAGGCTGGACCGTGCCACGTTCCTGCGTGTGATGGCCGAGGCCAGCGGGTCCACCGCGATGATCTACATCATGGTTTTCGGGGCAACGATCTTTTCCTATTTCATCTCGGTCACCGGGGGCGCGTCGTTTCTTGTCGGGGTAATCTCGGAGGCTTCGGTCCAGCCTTTGATGGTGATCTTCGGCATATTGCTGCTCTACATTTTCCTGGGTGCGTTCTTTGACGAGGTCGCGGCGATGGTCATCACGCTGCCATTCGTTATCCCCGTGATCCAGGGGCTGGGCTACGATCTGGTCTGGTGGGGCATCATCAACGTGGTGGTGATCGGTATCGGCATGATCACCCCGCCCATCGGTATCAACGTAATGCTGCTGAACGTGATGTACCGCGATGTCAGAATAACCACGATCTACCGCGGCATCGTGCCGTTTCTTGTCGCTGATCTGCTGCGCCTGACCATTCTGGTGCTGTTTCCCGCGCTCACGCTTTGGCTGCCCGGCATCATGGGGTAATCATCCTGTCCGCCAAGCGGACAGCTTTGGCTGGACAGTCGAGCAAATGATCCTTCAGCGCCACAGTGAGTTCATAAAAGGGAGGATACCATGAAACTAAGAGATTTCCTGATCGCGACCGTTGCATCCGTCGCATTCGGCACCACCGCCACCGCCGAGATCCTGCGGTTTTCCAGCTTTGAGCCGCCGGTCGCGCATGTCACCAAGAACATCCTGACGCCATGGGCGGAAAAGGTGAATGCCGCCTCGGAAGGCACGCTGGATATCCAGATGTTTCCAGGCGGCACATTGGGGCGCAACCCCGCGCAGCAGCTCAAGCTGGTGGAAGACGGCGTGGCAGACATCGCCTGGGTGATCCCCGGCTATACGCCCGGACGCTTTGACCAGGGCACCATCGGCGAGCTGCCGTTTCTGGTGCCCAATGGCACTGTCGGTTCTGAAGCGATGTGGTCGGTGTACGAACAGGGGCTGCTTACCGGCGATTATGAAAAGTTCAAGCTGATCGGGGTCATGACCTCCTTTCCCAATGCCGTGGCCAGCACGGCCGAAGTGCGCACGCCTGCCGACATGAAGGGCCTGAACTTCCGCGCGCCCGGGCCGACCATGCTGGGCGCAATCAACGCACTGGGCGCGGTGCCCGTGGGCGGGATCACCGGACCGGGTCTGGCAGAGGCGATCAGCCGTGGCCTGATCGCGGGGACATTCACCCAATACGGCGCGATCGAGACGTTCCGCGTGGGTGAGACGGTAAGCTATTATCTGGACATGCCCCTGGGGGCGACGCCAATGCTGATCGTGATGAACCAGGCCAAGTTCGACAGCCTTCCGGACAAGGCCAAGGCCGCCATCGACCAGTATTCGGGCAAGGTGTTCTCGGAAGAATTTGGCAAATCCTTCGACCAATACGTCGGCGAAGCCCGCGAACGGGTCCTGGCCGCAAACGACATCACGGAGATCGAACCGGATGAAGCCCTGACGCAGCAATGGAAAGACGCGCTGTCCGTTTCCACAACCGAATGGATTGCTGGCCACGAGAACGGTCAGGCCCTCTATGACGCGTTCGTTGCAGCCATCGACAAGGCCTCTGCCGCGAATTGATACCCTGTTCCGGCGCCGACAATGCCGTCGGCGCCGGAGTGTTCTCTTACACATGGCGTCGTGCAATGGATGAGACAAAGGACATCACCGAGATTGCCCAGCTGATCCAGAAGTGGGGTCTCTGCCGTGATCAGGGGCGCTGGGACGATCTGAAAGCAACCTTCACCCCGGGCGGCACGATCTTTGTCACATGGTTTCGGGGCTGGTTCGCGGATTTTGTCGAAGCCTCGCAAAAAATGCATGTGCCTGCCGCGCCACGGGTCAAACACCTGATCGCGCTGCCCGTCGTTCAGGTCCGGGGGAACCGGGCGGTGGCTGAAACCAATGTCCAGATCCTCGGGCGGTTCGCCGTTGCGCAGACCCAAGTGGACTATACCAGCCATGCGCGGTTTGTGGATCGGCTGGTGCGCACGGCCGATGGATGGCGCATTCACGCACGCGTCGCGATCTATGAGAAAGACCGGTTTGATCCGGTCGTCCCCGGTGCCGCATTCAACGATTTCATGAAGCGGACCGATTTTTCCAAAGTACCCGAACCCTATCGCTATCTGGGTTACCGTCTGCTGTCAGCGGGCCGGCCGTTGCAGGACGGCATCATCTGTGACGGCACACCCGAGGCGGAGGCGTTGATCCGGAATGCGAAGCACTGGGTATTGAAAGGCGGCTGTGCGGATTAGTCCGGCACATCAAGCTGTTCAAGCGCATCGGTGATCCCCCTGGCGGTCGCCAGAAGCTTGTCGCGGTACTGATCCAGCGCCTTTTCAAAACTCAGCGCGCTGCTGGTCCAGATCACGGTCAGGCAGGCCAGAACCCGCGGTCCGCTATAGATCGGGGCGGAGATGCTTTGGGTGCTCAGCCTGTAGCCTTCCTTGCGATAACCCACACCCAATGTACGGCACCTGTCCAGCACATGCATCAATGGCCCGTCTTGCAACATCACCGGATTTTGCAGGCCCAGCTTGGCCCGAAGACCCGCTAGGGTTTGCGCGCGTTCCTCTTCGCGCGAAAAGGCCAGATAGGCCCGTCCGCCCGCGGTATCCAGCACCGGCAATTGCACCCCGACCATGCCGTGATCAATGGAATAGGGGCTGATGTTATGTGTCGACTCCCGGATTTCCATCTGGTGATCGTTAAAGGTCACCAGATCGAGCGGCCAGAGGATCTCCCGCCCCAGCCGCACCATCTCGGGCACGGCGGCTTGCGTGACCCAATCCTCATGGCGGAACCCCGAACTCAGCGATTTTGCCTGCAGGGTCGGGCGCCATTTTTCTGACGAATGATCGCGGCTGACAAAACCCAGGCCCTCCAGGGTTTCCAGCAGCCTGTACACCGTGGGGCGCGGAATGGATGTGGCGGCTGCAACCTCTGCCGCTTTCAGGCCGTTGCGCCGGTTCAATGTCTGAAGGATGAGCAATCCCCGCTCAAGCGACCGGACAGATCCAAAATTTGAAATGTGCTTTCTCCCGATGATCCCGCCACGCCTTGGATAATCATTGCACCGGCACCGGCCATGTCAATAAACGGCGGCCTCTGGCAGGCAACGCCATCCGATCTGTCCGCCAAGCGGACAAACACGGGGCCGCCGGTGCAGATGCCCGTGGTTGGTTTACCATGACCCGAAGCACATGATTATGCCCGAAAGGAACCCGTCCCTTGACCCTCAGCGCGCTTGGATACATCGGCATCCGATCTTCGAAGACCGAGGACTGGAGCAGTTTTGCCACCAAACTTCTGGGCATGCAGCAGGTGGATCGCGGCGGCAATGCGCGTGCCTTTCGCATGGACGATCGCAAGCAACGGCTTCTGGTCACCGATGACGGGCAAGAGGGCCTTGATTTCATGGGCTGGGAAGTGGACCACCCCGAGGATCTGGACCGTCTGGCCAGCCGGCTTGAAAACGCGGGTGTTGCGGTTCGGGTGGAAACTGCGGCTTTGGCCGATCAGCGACTGGTCAGCCAGCTGATCTCCTTCAACGATCCCGATGGCAACCACATCGAGGTGTTCTGGAAACCGCAGATTGCCAGCGATCCCTTTGTCCCTGCGCGGCCCATTTCAGGGTTCAAGACGGGCACGCTGGGCATGGGTCATGCGGTATTGCACGTGGAGGATGCCACCGCCCTTTTGCCATTCTACCGCGACCTTCTGGGGTTCAGCGTGACCGACTACGGGCTGACGCCCTTTCCACTGTATTTCTTCCACATCAACGGACGGCACCACAGCTTTGCCATGGTGGGATCGGGGCGGAAGGGACTGCATCATTTCATGGTCGAGCTGCAATCGCTGGACGATGTGGGGCAGGGCTATGACCTTGCGCAACAGGAAGAGGGGCGCCTGGCCTATACGCTGGGGCGGCATTCCAACGATCACATGATGAGCTTTTACGCCACCACACCCTCCGGCTTTTTTGTTGAATACGGCTGGGGCGCACGGGTGATCGAGCCCGGGACCTGGCAGGCCCATGAAACCACCGACGGGCCGAGCTATTGGGGCCATGAGCGGGTACACATGCCCGAAGGCGACCCGGCCCGCGAACGCATGCGCGACATGCGGCTGGACGCGGCCCGTCGCGGGATGCGCGCGGCAGACCCCGTGCCCAACTGTGCCTGGCTGGAATCGGTCGCCCGGCCGGAATGAGTGCGCATTCTGCCCGCTGACCAAGCCCGGGCCGGGCGCGTGTCGGGACGTGGACAAGCCCCCTCACATCGGCAAGATCATTTTGGCTGTTTCAGATCAGCGATGTCCGCAGAGCGGACATGACCCAAAGTGCTGCGGCCCAAGTCTTCCGCCCGGGTTAAAACCCGACCAACACCCAATCAACGGAGCGAACAGATGCGAATTTCCTCTTATGTCACCGCGGACGGAACCGCATCATATGGCATTGTACAGGACGGCAAGCTGCACGACGCAGGCAAGGCGCTGCGCGGCACCTTCCCCGACCTGCGGGCAGTGATGACGGCCGGTGCGCTGGATCAACTTGAGGCCGCCGCCAAAACCGGCGAAGTGCTGGACATGGCGTCAGTCACGCTGCTGTCTCCCCTGCCGAACCCGGACAAGATCATCTGCATCGGGTTGAACTACATGACCCACATCAAGGAAACCGGGCGCGACAAACCGGCCAAGCCGTCGATCTTTACGCGCTACCCGTCTTCGGTTGTCGGCCACGAGGTGCCGATGATCCGCCCGCAGGCATCGGATTGGTTCGATTTTGAAGGCGAGCTTGCGGTGATCATCGGCAAGGCGGGGCGCAACATTTCCGAGGCGGAGGCAATGGACCATGTGGGCGGCTACAGCTGTTTCAACGACGGTTCGATCCGCGATTACCAGCGCCACACAACGCAGTTCTGGGCGGGCAAGAACTTTGTCGACAGCGGCGCGATGGGGCCTTGGATCGTGACGTCGGACGAGATAAAGGATCCGGCGGCGCAAACCATGGAAACACGTCTGAACGGCGAAGTTGTGCAATCGACGCCGATTTCGGATCTGGCGTTCAATATCCCCGAACTGGTCGCCTATCTGTCCATCGTCACCGAACTGCTGCCGGGCGATGTGATCGCCACGGGCACACCCAGCGGTGTTGGCCTGTTCCGCGAACCCAAGCTGTTCATGAAAGACGGCGACCGGATCGAAGTCGAGATTTCCGGCATCGGCACCCTGTCCAACCCGATCCGCGACGAGAGCCGGTAATCCAGACGACACCAGACATGACGCGCCAGCGCCGCGGGCCTTGAATCCGGCGTCGCAGGCGCGCGCGAAGCAAAGGAAAACCATGCCAAAACTGCACTTCACCCTGCCGAGTGGCGACAAGAAAACCGTTGAGGCACCGAGCGGCATTTCAGTCATGCAAGCCGCCCGGGACGCCGGTATTGAAGACATCCTGGCCGACTGCGGTGGCGCCATGGCCTGTGCCACCTGTCACGTGTTTGTGGACCCCGAGACCTTCCGGATGCTGGACGCCCATTCTGATGCGGAGGATGACATGCTGGATTTCGCAGCAACTGAACGCAGCGAGACCAGTCGGCTGAGCTGCCAGATCACGGTGACGCCCGAAATGGACGGCGCGCATTTCACGGTGCCTGTCGAGATCTGAAAGAATGCGCGCGTCCGCGTGACGGACAACCCCGGCATGCCAGAGGATTCACGGACAAGCGTTGTTATAGGCTTCAGTATGGAGGAGGAAAACCGAATGACAGAAATGATCCAGGCGACCCGTCCGAGCGTCGACACCGACCTCTATGCCGATGATGTCATCCGCGATCCTTATCCGGTTTACCAAAAGATCCGCGACACGGCACCGGCGGTCTGGCTTCCGGAAAACGATCTCTGGGCGATTGGCCGGTTTGACGATGCTGTCGCCGCCCTAGCTGCCAATGACATTCTGATCTCAAGCAAGGGCGTGGCGGCCAACCCGCGTCTGAATGCGATCACTACGCCCAATATCCTGATGACGGATGCGCCAGAACACCGGCCCTTGCGAAAGGTCATTTCCCAACCCGTGATGCCGACCGGCCTTGCAGAGGTCAAACCACGCATCCAGGAAACCGCGCAGCAGATGATCGACACCCTCGTTCAGCGCAAGGAATTTGACGGCATGACCGACCTGGCACAGATCCTGCCTTTGACGATCGTGTCTGAACTGCTGGGCCTGCCGGAATTCGGCCGCCAGAACATGCTCAAATGGGCAGCGGCGACCTTTGACGCCCTGGGCGGTGACAATGCCCGCGCCGAGGATGCCTTTCCAACCATAATGGAGTTGCGGGCCTTTTGCGCCGATGATGTCAGACGCGATACAGTGCGTCCGGGAAGCTGGGTGGCGCGACTGTTCGAAGCGGTGGACCAAGGTTCGATTGATCCTGCGCTCGTGCCGATGTTCACGCGCGATTATATCGCACCCAGTCTCGATACGACGATCTTTGCAACCGGGCATCTGATGCATCAACTGGGCAAAGCGCCGGACCAATGGGAAAAGCTGCGCGCCAATCCCGCGCTGATCCCGAACGCCATCAACGAGGCCGTGCGGCTGGAAAGTCCGATCCGTGGTTTTACCCGTTATGCCAAAGAAGACTACGACGTCGACGGGGTAACTATTCCGAAGGGCGAACGCGTGCTGATCCTCTATGCCTCTGCCAACCGCGACGAGCGGCGCTGGACGGAGCCCGACAGGTTTGATGTGGAACGCAAGGTGTCTGACCACGTCGGCTTTGGCCACGGCATTCACATGTGTATGGGTGCGCAACTTGCCCGGTTGGAAATGCGGTCGATCCTGCAGGTCATGGTCGAAAAGGTTGCGCGCATCGAAGTAGGCGAACCCGAGTTCGAACTGAACAATGTCCTGCGCGGGTTCCGAAGCCTGCCGATGAAATTCGTCCCGCTTTAATTGGGAGAGACGGTTGCTTCAGCAATCGTCTTGATTTGCCCGAGCGCTATTACAGGCAACCGTTGAACTGCCCGGTCTTCCAAGGCGTGCCAAAGCGAGCATATCGCTGCCCTAGGCTTTTTCGACTTCGGCCCAGAGGGTTTCGACAAATCGCTCGGCACTTTCTTTTTCGGACTGCCCGGGCTGGATCACGAAATAGGGGTTTGGCGCAGGGACCTCGATGTCCAACAGCTTCACCAGCGTGCCGCTGCGCAGATCGTCGGCGCAGAGGATCGAGGTGCCCACCGCGACGCCACAGCCCCGCCGCGCTGCCTGCAACGAAACACCGGCGTTGGGAAAATAGATCTGCTGGGCGAACTGCAATGTCTTGGGTGACGCCATGGAAAGCAGCCGCATCCAGTCCGCCCCCTGATCGGCGTGGAGCGCAATACAATGGACCAGGTCGTCGGGACTGTTGATATTCCACTCATATTTCAGCTCTGGCCGACAAACCGGAAAGTACATCTCGTCCCGCAGGATCGCCTCGCGCATGCCGGGCATTGGGCGTTCCCCATAGGAAATGACCACATCCATGCTGTCGTCGGCCATGCCGACGGGAAAGACCCGCACAGTCATCAGCGGATACTGCTGGCAATATGCCTTTATCACCGAAGGAAGCCGCGAGCCTGCGAAGGCAGGGGCGCAGGCGATGTTCAACTCGCCGTCCATGCCGGAGGTGGATGTCAGGGACTGGCAGGCCCGTTCCATGTCCTGAAAGGCGTGGTTCAGCCGTTCGAACAATGACAGACCCGCCGAGGTCAGCGTGAGCGTCCGTTTGCTGCGCACGATCAGAAGTTCGCCCAGATCCTCTTCCAGCCGTCTGATCTGGTAACGGATGGCACCGTCGGTGACATTGAGTTGCGAAGCCGCTCCGGCGATACCCCCGTTGCGGGCGACCTCGTGGAACGTGTTCAGTGCTGTCAAATTAAGCATAATCACCCCTAAACCGACAATTGAACTAACATATTTCAGCAATTTTTTTATCTTGCGTGAATATGACTAATGAATAATCTTTTTTGCAAGTCAAGACCAATCACTGGCTCGGGGGAGAGCCGGACAGGCAAATCCAAAAGCAGCGTTCCGCGGAAACGTCACGCCTAGGGAATGATCGTGCATCAATCGGTCCGGGTGCCGCACGCCCAGAGAAGGCCAGATGCAGATCCAGACTTTATTGACGCAGTGGCCTTTGGCAGGGCTGGCGACCGGTTAGGGCCGGGACGGTCCTGCCGTCGGGCGGCCCGGTGCAAGGCAACCAAATCCGGCCGGACCACGTCCGGTGGGGCAACGAAAAAGAACCGCACGGTCGGGACAACACGACCGGTCTGACATGCGCGATGCGCGAATAACAGGGAAAGGAAAGAGATATGAAACACTTTGCAGGAGCCCTTTTTGCCGGGCTGTGCAGCGTCACGGCCCTGTCGGCCTCGGCGCAGGAGATCACCGCGAGCATCTGGTTCCCGGACACCTACCCGCTGGTGACGGACGGCTATCAGGCCCTGGCCCGGACGCTTGAGGAAAAATCGGGCGGGGAACTGAGCCTGAAAGTCTATACAGGCGATTCCGTGCTTCCGCCGGGTGCCCACCTGTCCGGCCTGCGCGACGGGATCGTCGACATGACCTATCACGCGGGCACCTATACGCCCTCTGACCTTCCGGCGGACAACGTTCTGGCGGCGCTGGGAATTTCGTTCAACGACAGCATGGTCCTGACGGCGGCTGTCGCAGACTTCTACCTCAACGATGACCAGATGCAGGAGATGTTCCGCCAGCAGGGTGTTGTCTTTCTGGGCAGCTATGCCTCGCCCTCCTATGCGCTGATGTGCACCTCTCCCGTGGTCACGCTGGATGACATCGCGGGCAAGAAGATCAGGATGCCCAGCCCGATTCATGCGGCCTGGGCGGCCTCGGTGGATGCGGCTGCGGTGAACGTGCCATCGTCGGAAATGTTCACGGGGCTGGAAAAGGGTCAGCTCGACTGTGCTGCCAATTCACCCAACGATCTCAAGTCACGCTCGCTTTGGGATGTGGCCAAGGAGGTGACGCTGCTGGACCTGGGGCAGTATTTCGCCGGGTGGCAATACGCGATGAACCAGCCGGCCTGGTCGGGCCTGTCGGAAGCGAACCGGCAGCTGCTGGTCGACAGCATCTCCGACAACCTGGTCACCATGACCACCGCGTTTGAGCAATCCGTGGACGAGGCGCTTGCCGAGGCCGGGGATCACGGTGTGACTGTCCACGAACCGGGCGAAGATCTGCAGGCCTCTCTGGACAGCTTTGTCGCCGAGCAGGTGGCACCGATGGCGGCAGAAGTGGCGGGCAGGCTGAATGTCGAAGGCGCCGAAGACCTGATCGCGCGTTTCAACGCGGTCTATGACAAATGGGAGGGTCTTTTGGCAGATGTGGACCGCAGCGATACTGCCGCCCTGCAAAAGGTCTTCAAGGACGAGATCTATGGCAAGGTCGATGTGGCCCGCTACGGCGTGAACTGAGCAGCGGGAACAAGGGGCGGCCAGAGAGGAGAAGCGGATGTTTTTGCGCTGGATAAGACGTCTCGCCATCGTTCTGGCCGCCCTTGCGATCATGAGCCTGTTTCTCATGATGCTTCAGACGGTGATCGACGTGCTGGCCAGCAATCTGGCCGGTCGCCCGATCCCCGGCAATCTTGAGATCATCTCGGTCTATCACATGGTGCTGGTGGTGTTTCTGCCGCTGGCCTTCGTGGAGCTGAAGAAAGAGCCCATCGCGGTGGATCTGGTTTACCGAATGCTGCCGGAAATGCTGAAGCGCTGTGTGCTCGTGGCCGGCTACCTGATCACGGCAACCTTCTTTGGTTTTCTGGCCTGGCAGACCGGCACGGATGCGCTGCGGTCTTTCAACATGAACGAAATGATGATGGGAGCGGTCTTTGTAACCATCTGGCCGGCAAAGCTGGCCCTGCCCATCGGATTTGCCGCGGCGCTGCTGATGGTTGTCGCGAACGCGTGGCAGGCAGCGACGGACCCCGATTTCAACCCGTCGCCGGACACACCCGAAGACGCCGAGACCTGAACTGGGACAGCAATGGAAAATTTGACAATCGGATTTCTGGGGCTGGGCGCGGGCCTGATCCTGCTGCTGCTGCGCGTGCAGATCGGGGTCGCGCTGGGTCTCGTGTCCTTCGTGGGGATCGGCGTGCTGCTGAACGCGCGCGCGGCCTGGGGGATGCTGACGGCAGTGCCCTTCAACTTTGTCGGCGACTGGAATCTGACGGCGATCCCCATGTTCCTGCTGATGGGGTTCGTCGCGTCAGAGACGGGGATTTCCGCGGGCCTTTTCCGGGCGATGCGCATCCTGCTGGCCTGGCTTCCCGGCGGGCTGGCTGTGGCAAGCGTCGGGGCTTGCGCGATGCTGTCGGCGGCCTCGGGGTCCAGCGTGGCCACGTCCTCCGCCTTTGCCCGGATCGCCACACCGGAAATGCTGCGCTACAAATACGACCCCGGCCTTGCCACCGGCGTCATCGCGGCCTCTGGTACGCTTGGCTCGCTGATCCCGCCGAGCATCCTGATGGTGCTTTACGGCTACCTCGCCGAGGTCTCCATCGCCAAGCTCTTCATGGCGGGCTTTCTGCCGGGCCTCTTGTCGGCAACCATGTTCATCGGAATGATCATCATCCGCTGTTCGTTCAACCCGCGTCTGGCCCCCGCCGTTTCCGAAACCTTCACCCGGCGTGATTTCCTTGACGCGGCAAGGGAGATCTGGGCGCTGCCAGCCATCATCGTCGGGGTTCTGGTAGGTATTTTCATCGGCCTGTTCAGCCCGACCGAGGCCGGGGCCATCGGTGCGGCGCTGGCCATCGCGCTGGGTGCCGCGCGCGGGGCGCTGAGCTGGCAGTCGCTTTACCGCAGCGGTCTGGCGACGCTGACCAGCACGGCGGGCATCTTCATGGTGGTGATCGGAACAACCCTGCTGGGCAAGTTCATGACCCTGAGCGGCGTGCCGAGTTTCATCGCGGAATCGCTGCTGTCGCTCGGATCAACCGAACTGATCGTGATCGCCATGGTCGCCGTGCTCTACCTGATCCTGGGCTGTTTTCTCGATTCCATCGGCATCCTGCTTTTGACCATGCCGATCATCCTGCCCGTGGCCCGAGAGGCGGGAATCGAGCCAATCTACTTCGGCATCATCCTGGTCAAGCTGCTGGAAATCGGACTGGTTACGCCCCCGGTCGGCCTGAACGTCTATATCGTCAAGGGCGCGCTTGGTGAACGGGTGTCGCTGGTTTCGATCTTCCGCGGGGTAAGCTGGTTCATCGCGGTCGACCTGATCACGCTGGCGCTGCTGATTTCGTTCCCGATCATCAGCCTGTACCTGCCGTCGCTCATGGGCTGACGGCAGGGGCGGCCTGCCTGTGGTCTCACCTTGGCTGCAGGATGAAAAAGACCTTGCGCACGGGTGTCAGGTTTTCCCAGGTGCCACGGAACCCGGCAGCAACGACGAAACTGTCACCCGGGCCAAACTCTTGGAAGACGCCCTCCGCATCGGTCAGGCGCACCCGTCCTTCCAGCAAATGGCACAGCTCATCATAGTCGCAGTCAACGCGTTCCAGATGCGCCTCGGCCTCCCAGATACCCGCCAGGGCCCCGCTTTCGGGACGCTGGAAATGACGCCAGCTGCGGGCGCTGTAGGGCTGGTCGACGATGGCGGGGTCAGAGACGGTGCTTTCCACCGCCGTGACAGAAGGATCGTTGAAGTCAAGAACGTGGCGGGGAGCCCGGGCCATGCGGTTTCCTTTCAGGAGTCAAAACCGACGCCGAACCTGTCGAGCGTCCTGTTGAAGACGGATCGCCGCCCGGTGGCATCCTCGCGCGCCAGACCGTGCTGTGCCAGGCGGATACCAAGCCAGCGGAAGGGTTCGGGCGGGAAGGGGAAAGGCCTGCTACGCAGCATTTGCAGGGCCGTCCTTTCGGTCTCGCGCCCCTGCAGCAGGTCGAGCATCGTCAGGGCCGCGAACCGGCTGGCAGACACACCCTGTCCGGTGAAGCCCATCGCATAGGCCACGCGCCTGCCTTGCGCGGTTCCGGCAAAGAACGTGGTGCGCGCAGAGGTGTCGATGATCCCGCCCCAGGCATGGGTCAGCTCCACATCCGCCAGCGGGGGCAGGGCGCGGGCGAAGTTTTCGGCAAGGCGGGCCAAGCTGCCGCTCTCGGTCAGAAAGGCATCATCGCGGCGCGACCCGAAGTGATAGATCGCATCGAAACCACCCCAGAGGATGCGGTTGTCTGCCGTCTTGCGGAGGTAGTGGAACTGGTTCCCGCTGTCGGCAATCCCGTAGCGATCAGTCCAGCCTATGGCGGCCTGCTCTGAATCATGCAGCGGTCGGGTCACGATGGCATAGTCGAAAATCGGGATCAATGCGCTGCGCAACCGGCGCAGGAGCGGCGGCGCGGCATTGGTCGCCAGAACCACCTGCCGCGCTGCGATACGTCCGCCCGGTGTGATCAGCTCAACCCCGTCCTGCCGCTTTTCCATGCCGGTCACCGGGGTGGCCTCATGGATGTCGATCCCCCCGGCCAGCGCGACGCGCCGCAGCTCCGCCACCATCTTGCCGGGGTTCAGCAGGGCATAATTCGGCTCGAAAAGACCGGCATGATAGACGGGCGAGTCCAGCCGTTCCCGCAGGGCATCCCCTTCGAGGAAATGGGACTCGCTGCCAAAGCGGCGGCGAAGGGCCTGCTGCGCCTTCAACCCTTCGACCTGCCAGGGGGTTGCGGCGACGGTCAGCTTGCCCGAGCGTTCAAACTCAACCTCCATGCCGTAGGTCGCAAGATCCGCTTCGAGATCGTCAAGGTTGGACATGCCAAGGCGGATCAGCGCCTCGGCCTCTTTCGGCCAGCGTTGCATCGCGTTGCCGATGCCGTGCGAGATTGACGGCGCGCAGAACCCGCCGTTGCGCCCCGAAGCGGCGTTGCCGCAGCGCCCGGCATCGACCAGCAGGATCCGCGCATCCGGCATGCGGCGGCGCGCCTCCAGCGCCGTCCAGAGGCCGGTGAAGCCGCCCCCGACAATGGCAAGGTCACAGCGCGTGTCCGTTTGCAGCGGCGGGCAATCCGGTTGCGGCCCCGCCGTTTCTGTCCAATAGGGCGTGCGGGTCGCGGTGGCGAGGCTTTCAAGTGCTTTGGTCATTGGCCCACCGCCTCAATCCGGCGCATCGAGGTACCAGCCCCAATGTTCCTTGTGGTCAAAGCGGGTGATCTGCTTGGTCTCGAAACAGGCATCGAACCCGGCGCGGCCCAATTCGCGGCCGATGCCGGATGTCTTGTAGCCACCCCAGGGCACCTGCGTGAACGTCGGTTGCGAGCAGTTGATCCAGATAATCCCCGCGCGCAGCCTTGCCGCGACGCGGTCGCAGCGGTCAAGGTCGTCCGACATGACCGCCCCGGCCAGCCCGTAGGCACTGTCGTTGGCCAATGCGAGCGCCTGTTCTTCCGTGTCGAAGGGATTGACGCAGACGACCGGGCCGAACACTTCTTCGCGCCAGATATCCGCATCGGTTGGCATATCGGCAAAGATGGTCGGCGTCAGGTAATAGCCGTGATCAAAGCCTGCCGGACGGTCTCCGCCCGTGACCAGGCGCGCACCGGAGTGCCGACCTGCATCAATGGCGGCACGCACCTTGTCATATTGCCCCCTGGACACCAGCGGCCCCAGCTTGACGCCCGGCTGATCCCCCGGCCCGATCCTGATCGCCTCCGCTGCGGTGCGCAGCCGGTCCAGCAGCCGGTCGAAAATCCCGCGCTGAACCAGAACCCGCGAGGTGGCCGAACAGACCTCTCCCTTGTTCCAGAAGATGCCGAACATGATCCATTCGACGGCCTTGTCAATGTCGCAGTCGTCAAAGATGATGAAGGGCGATTTGCCCCCCAGTTCCAACGAGACGGTGCGTATCCCGGCGCTGGCAGCCTGCATGACCTTGCGGCCCGTGGCGACCGACCCGGTAAAGGCCAGCTTGTCCACCAGCGGATGATCGGCCAGCGGCTGCCCCGCGTCAGGCCCGGTGCCGGTCACAAGGTTGAAGACGCCCGGCGGCACCCCGGCAGCGTCGATCACCTGGGCCAGCACCTCGCAGGACAGCGAGCAAATTTCGGATGGTTTCAGAACGATGGTGCACCCTGCGGCGAGGGCGGGCGCGACCTTCCAGACCGCCATGAGCAGCGGGAAGTTCCACGGCGTGATGGCACCGATCACACCCAGCGGTTCGCGGTGGATCTTGCCTTCGAAACGCGGATCGCCCAGATCGACCGTCTCTGGCGGCTGGATCGCCTGTTGTTCGGCCAGCTCCGCGTAATAGTCGAAACAAAAGGCCGCATCGCCAACGTCCCATTCCGCTTCGGGCAGCGGCTTGCCGTTGTCGCGAACCTCCAACAGGGCAATCTCGGACAGCCGGGTGCGAATGCCCTCCGCGATCCGGCGCAGCACACCGGCGCGTTGTTTTCCGTCCATCCCGGGCCATGCCCCGGAATCAAAGGCACGGCGTGCCGCACGCACCGCGCGGTCGATATCTGTGGCCTGACCCGCAGCGATCTCGGCAAAGGTCTCTTCCGTGGCGGGGTCGACCGCCGGGAAATGCCGGTTATCCCCGGGGGCTGTGAAGGTGCCGTCGATATAAAGTCTGGTTCTGTGCATCATCTTCTCCGTCTGACGACCCTGATGTGACCTGCCTGCGGCAGGTCGGGTCATTGCCGAGTCTGTGCGTCTGCGCCCGTCAGGCGTGTTGAGCGAAGGGTAGCGTCATGAATTTGGCTGACGCAAATCAATAAACTTCGCGAACTATGAGAGTTATTTTGACAAATATACCGTATCAGACGCTCGCCGGTTGTGCCGGATGCTGCAATGAACCTTCAGTAACAAGGCACCCTAATTTCGTCAAATCAGTTCACACATTCGGTTAATATTATTATCTTGCATCAATTGATTTAACCAATAATCATTTCAACACAGGGATCGGGCAGGGGACTTTCAAGGTCAACCTGCCGTCCGACCGGACAGGCGGCGCTTCGTGCGGTCGCCTGAACGGGGCGGAACATGCCGATCAAAGAACAATCACCGGCGTGCCCAGCACGCAGGGCGCGACGCAGCGTGTCGCGCCAAAGGAAAACTACATTCTGCCGGATGCGGCAAACAGGACGGAAAACATGGTAAAAATGGCAATCGAGGTTGGTGGCACCTTCACAGACCTTATCTGGATCGAAGGTGGCGTTGTACACAGCCACAAGGTTCCCTCCACGCCGCATGACGCCTCCATCGGCGTGCTGGACGGGCTGAACTCGGCGATGGAAGGTGACCTCTCAGGGCTCGACCGCCTGTTTCACGGCTCGACCGTGGCGACCAATGCGGTCATCGAACGCAAGGGGTGCCGCACCGCACTGCTGACCACCGAAGGCTTCAAGGATCTGCTGCAGCTTCAACGGCAGCTGCGTCCGAACGTCTATGCCATTGCCTGTCACAAGCCCGAGCCGCTGGTGCCGCTGAACCTGAGCTTTGAGGCCCGCGAGCGGGTGGATGCCAAGGGCGAGATCGTCACCCCGCTGGATGAGGCGGCCCTGATCGAGACGCTGGATCTCCTGCTGGAAAAGGAGCAGCCGGAGGCGCTGGCCATCTGCCTGCTGCACGCCTACCGCAACCCGCAGCACGAACAGCGCATGCGCGAGATCATCGCCGAGCGCGCGCCGGATCTGCCGGTTGTGCTGTCCTCCGACGTGTTGCCGACGTTCCGCGAATACGAACGCGCCTCGACCACCACCATGGCGGCCTATCTGGTGCCGCTGGTCGGGCGCTATCTGGAACGGCTTGAGCAGCACCTCGACGCCGGTTCGCCCGGATGCAACCTGTTCATCATGCAGTCTTCGGGCGGTGTGCTGCCCAGCAGCGGCTCACACGGACGTGGGGTCGAGATGCTGAATTCCGGCCCGGCGGCCGGTGTCATCGGCGCGGTGCGGATGGCAGAGGCCATTGGCGATGACAATGTCATCACGCTGGACGTAGGTGGCACCAGCGCCGATATCTGCCTGATTGCCAACGGCGCGCCCGAGATCACCTCGGAAACCGAGGTGGATGGCCTGCCCGTAGGCCTGCCGAGCATCGACATCGCGAACATCGGCGCAGGTGGCGGCAGCCTGGGCTGGGTCGACGGGGGTGGCATGCTGCAGGTCGGGCCGCGCTCTGCCGGGGCGCGTCCGGGGCCTGCATGTTATGGCCACGGCGGCACCGACCCCGCGCTGACCGATGCGCTGGTGCAACTGGGCTGGATTCGTCCGCAGCGCTTCCTGGGCGGGCGCATGACGCTTCAGCCCGAACGCGCAACCGAGGCGCTTGCCGCCCTTGGCGCAAGCAATAACGAAACCGCCGACGCGATGGCGCAGGCGATGATCGACATCAGTGTCGCCAATGTCAGCCAGGGCATCCGCCTTGTGTCGGTGCAGCGCGGGCATGACCCCAAGGGCTATGCGATCTATGCCTATGGCGGCATGGGGCCGATGATCGGGGCGCTCGCCGCGACAGAGCTCAAGGCGCAACGTGTCGTTGTGCCGCCCTATCCGGGGCTGTTTTCAGCCCTTGGGCTTCTGGTCGCCGACCTCAAGCGCATCTACCGCGAAACCAACCTGATGCGCGTCACCGACAGCGTCGCGGATGACGTGCGCGCCGCCTTCGACCGCATCCGCAAGCAGGCGGAGGCCGAATTCGCCGAGTTTGGCGGCAAGCCCCAGGACATCGCCTTCGCATACGAACTTGAGATGCGCTTCAAGGGGCAGGGCTACGAGCTGCTGTCCGATGTCGATCCAGACCGGCTGGAGCGGGAGGGCAAGGACTATGTCCTGGGCCTCTTCAAATCGACACATGAGACACGCTATGGCGCCGTCGCCTCCATGGGCGAGGTCGAGATCGTGACCTTCCGGCTGACAGCCTCTGTCGCGACCGAAAGCGACGTGATGTCCTCGCTCACCCGACCCCTTGATCCGACCGCCGATGCGCAGCCTGCGGATACCGGGGAAATCACCTTTGCCGGCGCGCCGGTCCCCTGCAGCTACTACTGGCGCGGCGATCTGGTGCCGGGCACCGAGATCACGGGTGCTGCCGTCATCGAAGAACCGACGGCGACAACGCTGGTGCCGCCCGGCTGGACCGCGACGGTCGACCGCACCGGCGCCCTTATCCTGACAAGCGAGGCGTAATCAGATGTCCGAGAAACTCACGCAAGCCACCTTCAACATCATCAGCAACGGGCTGCACGGCATCGCGCAGGAAATGGGCGAAAAGCTGGTCCGCTCCGCCTATTCGACGATCATCCGCGAGGCGCGGGATTGTTCGACCTCTTTCCTGGACCGCAATGGCCGGATCATCGCGCAGGCGCAGTTCTGCCCGATCCACATGAACTCTTTCGGCAAGGTCTTCGAGGCTTTTGCGAACAAGTTCGATCTGTCCACGATCCAGCCCGACGAAGGGTTGATGACCAACGACCCCTACAGCGGTGCGCAGCACCTGAACGACATCATCCTGTTCACGCCTGTGTTCTACCGCGACAAGCTGGTCGCTTTCAGTGCCTCGCTTGGTCACCATATCGACACCGGTGGCGGTGCTGCGGGGCCCAATGCTTCGGCCAATGACGTCTATTCCGAGGGGCTGCGGATTCCGCTGTCGCGCTTCAACGTGCATCGCGACATGGGCGATGGTCTGCTGGAGCAGTTCATCCGCATCAACGTGCGCCCGCCGAACGAGGTGATGGGCGATATCTATGCCCAGTTCGCCGCCAACCGGACCGGCGAGGGACGGTTCATCGAGATGCTTGAACGGTTCGGCGAAGAGACGGTTCTGGCCGGCGCCGCGGAACTGCAGGATTATTCCGAGCGTCTGGCCCGCGAGGCGATCAGCGCCATCCCCGATGGCATTTACCAGGCCGAGGATTTTGTCGACGACAACGGCTTTATCCCCGATCCGCTGCGCGTGGCGGTAAAGATCAAGGTGGACGGCGATGCGCTGGAGCTTGATTTCGAGGGCAGCGCGCCACAGACCAAGGGCATCATCAACTCGCCCCTGGCGGCGACCATTTCGGCGGCCTACGGTGCCATCGGCATCCTGCTGGGCGGCGGCCGCATCCCGGTCAATGACGGGCTTTATCGCCCGATCCGTGCGATCAATGTGCCTTACGGCAGCTTCCTGAACCCCAGCGAACCGCGTGCCGTGCGTGCCCGGAACAACGCCTGTCACCGGGTCTATAACGTCATCATGCTGGCCATGTCCGAGGTGGTGCCGAACCAGGTTCTCGCCTCGGGCCACGACACGACCAACGCCATCGGCATGGGCCATATGTCGCCCGAAGGCTACCGCGTCTACATGGAGGTCGTCGGTGGCGGCTGGGGCGCTTCGGCGGGCGCGGATGGCGCTGATGTGGTGGACGGCTATGTCGGCAATTGCTCCAACGTGCCGGTTGAATCGCTGGAAACCGATTACCCTTTCATGCGGGTCGAGGAATATTCGCTGCGGCGCGGCTCTGCCGGGGCAGGGGAGCGGCGCGGGGGCCTTGGTGCCCGGCGGGTCTATCGCATTCTCGCGGACGATGTGACGTTCAATTCCTATTCCGACCGGTTCAAGGTCGCGCCCTGGGGCCTGTTCGACGGCGAAAGTGGTCAGCATTCGCGGTTCACGGTCGAACGGGATGGCAAACGTCTCAGCCTGCCATCGAAAGGCAATACCGAACTGCTGAAGGGCGACAGGCTGATCATCGAGACCGCCGGTGGCGGCGGCTATGGCGATCCGAAAAAGCGGGATCGTGAGGTGTTGAAACGCGAGATCGCGCAGGGCCTGCTGACCGCGGAAGACGCTGCCGAAGTCTACGGTCTGTCATGAGCCAGTTGGTCCGGAAATCACCGTTTCCGGACCAGCCGGACGACATCCTCGGATCAGGAGAGGAATGAACGATGCCCCATTCAGCCAGTGACGAATTTGCCATTGAGGTACGCAACGTAAGCATGGTCTACGGGGCGGGTGCCAGTGCCTTCACCGCGCTCGACGATGTCGAGGTGGCGATCAGGGAGAACGAGTTTTTCACCCTGCTGGGGCCGTCGGGTTGCGGCAAGACCACGCTTTTGCGGCTGATCGCCGGCTTCAGCTATCCGAGCGGGGGCGACATCAGGCTGCACGGCCAGAACATCGCCGCCCTGCCGCCGTTCAAGCGACCCGTCAACACGGTGTTCCAGAACTACGCCCTGTTCCCGCATATGACGGTGAGCGAAAACATCGCCTTCGGCCTCGCCATGTTGAAACGCTCCAGGACGGAGATTCGTGACAGCGTCGACAGGATGCTGAAGCTGGTGCAGCTTGAGGCGTTGAAGGATCGCAAGACCGCTCAGCTTTCAGGCGGCCAGCAACAGCGTGTGGCGCTGGCCCGCGCGCTGGCCCCGCAGCCCAAGGTGTTGCTGCTGGACGAACCGCTTTCCGCGCTCGATTTCAAGCTGCGCAAGGAAATGCAGATCGAACTGAAGCGCCTGCAGCATGAGACCGGCATCACCTTCATCTTTGTCACCCACGATCAGGAAGAGGCGCTGACCATGGCGGACCGCATTGCGGTCATGTCGGCGGGCCGGATCCTGCAGATCGGTTCCCCGCGCGAGATCTATGACCGCCCGGCAGAGCGTTTTGTGGCGGACTTCATCGGCGAGACCAACTTCATGCAGGCCGATGTGCTGTCCTCGGCCGATGGCATGGCGGAGGTCGCACTGCCGGGCGGCAAGCGCATTCCCGCGCTTGTGGCCGAAGGCTTCCGGCCTTCGGGGCAGGTCAGCATCGTCGTGCGCCCCGAACATGCGCAGATCGTCGAAGCGGGGCCGGAGGCCCATCTGACCGGCACGTTGGAGAACACTGTCTATTTCGGAACCGACACGCATTTTCACATCAGGCTCGACGGGGGCAGGCAGTTCATCCTGCGCCGCCAGAACAGCCGCAGCGCGGCTGCCGCACCACAGAACGGCACGGTCGTCGGCATCAGGATCGACGATGGCGCGGCACAGATACTGAAGGATTGAGGCATCATGGCAACCGCCGCTGACATCGCCAGACAGGCCGAGACCCGCGAGATCCGGGGCAGGTGGCTTCTGTCCGCACCCGCGCTTGTCATCATCGCGCTGGCCTCCATCGGGCCACTTGCCATCGTGTTGGTCTATTCCTTTCTCGCCCCCGGTTCCTATGGCGACGTGATCTGGGAATTCTCGCCCGACGCCTGGCTTTCCGTCTTTCTCAAGCGTGACATCTTCGACAACACGCTGTCCTTTGCGGATGCACATCTGTCGATCTTCTGGCGGTCGCTGCGGCTGTCGTTCCTGACCACGTTGATCGCCCTGCTGCTTGGCTTTCCGACCGCCTATTTCATCGCCACACGTTCCGCCCGCACACGGGAGATATGGCTGTTCCTGATCACGATTCCCTTCTGGACCAACCTGCTGATCCGGACCTTCGCCATCCAGGAGCTGATCCGTAACGAAGGCATCGTGAACAACCTGCTGATCAAGATCGGCGTGATCGGTGAGCCCGTCCAGATGATGTTCACCGATTTCGCGATTCTGCTGGGCATGGCCTATGTCTACTTCCCGCTGATGGTGCTGCCGCTTTACGCCAGCATGGAAAAGATCGACTTCCGCCTCGTCGAAGCAGGCTATGACCTTTACGCCACCCGCTGGCACGTGCTGCGGCATGTCATCGTGCCGCTGACCAGGCCGGGTATCATTGCCGGTTCGATCCTGGTCTTCATCCCCACCCTGGGCGCTTATGTGACGCCGCGCGTGCTGGGCGGCGGGCGCAACCTGATGCTGGGCAATCTGATCGAACTGCAATTCGGGCAGGGGCGGAACTGGCCGCTGGGTGCGGCACTCTCCATGACAATGCTGGCCATCGTCCTGCTGGCGCTGATGGTCTATGTCCGCGTCGCCACCCGCAGTGGAGGGCAGAACCATGGCTGACAAAGGGTCTTTCGACGTCAGGCATCAGTCCGGCTTTCCGATTGTCGCGCTGATCTGCTTCTTCCTGCTCTACCTGCCCATCGGCGCGCTTGTCGTCTATGCATTCAATGCCGGGGCGTCGGTGGCCATCTGGGAAGGTTTCTCGCTGCGCTGGTTCACTATTGCCTGGAACAACGAACAGGTGCTGGAAGCCGCATGGCGTTCTCTTCGGATCGCGACCTGCGCGGCCTTTATCGCCACCGCCGCGGCCACCATGGCGGCGCTGGCCACCACCCGCACGCGGCCCTATCGCGGGCTGAACGCCAAATATGCCTTCCTCAACATGCCGCTGATGGTGCCCGAAATCGTGGTCTCCGTCGCGCTGCTGATCTTCTTTTCGCGCATCAAGCTTGCCACCGGCTACACCGGCCTTGGTTATCTGGTCGCCGCCCATGCCGCCTTTTGCATCCCCTTTGCCTATCTGCCGATCCGGGCACGGCTGGAGATGACGGACCTCTCGCTCGAAACGGCGGCGGCGGACCTGTACGCCACGAAGTGGCAGGCGTTCCGCTGGATCACGCTGCCGCTGCTCTGGCCCGGCATCCTCGCGGGACTGATGCTCGCCTTTGTCATCTCGCTGGATGACGTGGTCATCACCGAATTCGTGAAATCGGCCGGTCAGGACACGCTCCCGACGTACATGCTTGGCCAGCTCAGGCGCAACGTGACGCCTGAAATGAATGCGATATCGACGGTCTTCCTGCTGATCTCTGTCGGTATCGTCACCCTCTTCTTCATCGTCAGCAGGAAACGGAACTAATACGACAACAACAACAACAGGGAACTATAAAATGAACTGGAAATCCGGAACAACCGCAACGGGCCTCGCGCTGATCGCCTTCAGCGGCGCGGCGCAGGCCGAAGGCACCCTCAACATCTTCAACTGGGGCAATTACACCAACCCCGAGCTGATCGAGAAATTCGAAGAGCAATATGACGTCAAGGTCACGCTCACGGATTTCGATTCAAACGACACGGCGCTGGCAAAGGTCCGCCAGGGCGGTCACGGGCTCGACATGGTGGTCACCTCCTCCAGCGTCCTGAACATCTGGATCGAAGAAGATCTGCTGCTTGAGACGCGCCCTGACCAGATGGAGAATTTCGAGCATGTGGCGGAACGCTGGATCGACGTGCCCTTCGATCCGGGCCGACATTACTCTGTCCCATGGCAATGGGGATCGACCGGCGTTTTCGTGAACACATCCGTCTATTCGGGCGACCCGAACACTTCCGCCATCTTCCTCGATCCGCCGCAGGAACTGATCGACAAGGTCACGGTCATCCCGGAGCTGTCCGACGTCATGCATATGGCAGTGTCCTATGCAGGCGGCGAGCCTTGCACAGGCGACCTGGAAGTGCTCAAGAAGGTGCGCGACACCCTGCAGGCCGCCAAGCCGAAGTGGATCTCGATCGAATATGATTCCATCGAGCAGGTCGTCAAAGGCGATGTGTCCGGCGGCACCGGGTGGAGCGGTGCGACCATGCGCGCGCGCCTGCAGAACCCGGATATCGTCTATGGCTATCCGAAGGAGGGTTACCCCCTGTGGATGGACAATGTCGCCGTCCTGAAAGAGGCCCAGAACGTCGAGAACGCCAAGCTGTTCCAGAACTTCATCATGGCACCCGAGAATGCCGCGCTGATTTCGGCCTTTGCGCGCTATGCCAATGGCATCGAAGGGTCCGCAGCCTTTATGCCCGAAGACATGCAGGATGCGCCGGAAATCGTCATCCCCGAGGAGCATCTCGATGCGGGGTCGTTCATGCAGACCTGCCCGGCCGATGTTCAGGCACTTTATACCAAGATCTGGACCGAGCTGCTGAAGTAGGCGGACCGGAACGGGGCGCGCCGACGGACATGGGCGCGCTCCGACCCTGTCGTACCACGCGGTCGGCATCGCATATCTTACGATAATTTCCCGGCGATCCCCGTCCGGGCAGGCAAGGCGCGTCCAACCTACCCGGCAATGCGGGCTGGCTGACGGTTCCTGCCGCAGAATATCGGCCTGTTTCGCAGGCCCACCAGGAGGTTTGAAATGGCAACCCGGAGCAATAGCAGGCTGGCAGACAGCATCCTGTATCCTTTCGCGAACATCGGTCACCTGACCGAGAATCCGCCGGTCGTCGTCGAAAGCGGCGAGGGCGTGTACATCACCGATTCCACCGGCAAACGCTACATCGACGGCCAGGCCGGTTTGTGGAACGTCAATGTCGGCCACGGGCGGGAGGAGATCAAGGAAGCCATCAAGGCCCAGCTCGACCGCATCAGCTATTACACGATCTTTGGCGGCACGACGAACATGCCGTCAGTCGAACTTGCGGAACGTCTGTGCCAGTTGACCAGGCCGGAGGGGATGGTGCGTGCCTTCTTTTCCTCGGGCGGCTCCGAAGCTGTGGAAGCCGCGTTCAAACTGGTGCGCCAGTACTGGCGTCTGCGCGGCGAGGCTGCGAAGACCAAGATCATCTCTCTCAAGCGCGGCTATCACGGTGTCACGCTTGGTGCCCTGTCCGCGAACGGCATCACGCCAAATCGCGAATATTTCGAACCGCTTCTGCCCGGTTTCATACAGGTCGAAACACCCCATCTTTATGGCAACCCCTACACGCAAGATCACGAAGAACTGGGTCGGATCTGTGCCGATATGCTGGAACGCGAGATTCAGTATCAGGGTCCGGGCACCGTTGCCGCCTTCATCGCCGAGCCGGTACAGGGTGCTGGCGGGGTGATCGTGCCGCCCGCCAACTACTGGCCGCGCCTGCGCGAGATCTGCGACAAGTATGACATCCTGCTCATCGCGGACGAGGTTGTCACCGGGTTTGGCCGACTGGGCACGATGATGGGCAGCCGCCACTGGGGCGTCAAACCCGACATCATGACGTTCGCCAAAGGCATCAACAGCGGCTACATTCCCCTGGGCGCCACGATGATGAATGCAAAAGTGGCCGAAGCCTTTGACACGGGGGACAGGGCGCAATTCAGCCCGAAGGCCTTTGCGCACGGCAATACATACGCCGGGCATCCGCTGGCCTGTGCCGCGGCGCTGGCCAGCCTCAGGATCGTGGAAGACGAAAACCTGCCCGAGAACGCGGGCCGGGTCGGGGTCTATTTCCTGAAACGCCTGAAGGAGGTTCAAAGCCGCCACGACATGATCGGCGATGTGCGCGGTCAGGGTCTCATGATCGGGGTGGAGCTTGCCAATCCGGAGACGGGGCGGCCCTTTGACATCTCCCGGAACGTCGGCGGCCGAATTTCGGACCACTGCAGGGAAAAGGGTGTGATCATTCGAAACCTTGCCGACACTTTCATCATCTCGCCGCCCTTTGTTCTTGAGACGGGCCATGTGGATGAGATGGTCGACACCTTCGAAGAGGCTGTGGCCAGCGCGGGCTGAATGCACTTTCATCGCGAACAGGCCAGAGCCTTCCGCGCCACTTGATCAGGCTTTGCTGCACGGGGGGCCGGAGCGTCAGTTCAGCTTACGCGGATCTCCTGCGCCTTGCCGGCGGCGAATGCCGCTTCCTCGGACTTGCCGCTGGATTCCAGGATCGTGCTGTAATTTTTCCAGGTCCAGCTGGAATGCACTTTTTCGCCCAGGCGTTCCGAAAACAGGGCGCGCGCGACCAGTGCGTCGTTGCTGGCCTTGGCCGCATCCAGCATGATCATGATGAAGACGTCCCGTTGTGCCTTGCTGCCACCCACAAGGTCCAGATCGTAGCGCACGGGTTTGATTGCCGCGACCGCCTCTGCATATTTGCCGTCACGCGACAGTTGCAGCCCTTTGGCCACGGCCAGGCCAACGGTGGCGCAGATCCGTGCCTGTGTTTCATCCAGTTGGGCCCATTCGCGCATGCTCTCGATCATCTGATCCGCCGCCTTGCGGTCCCCGTTGGCGACCAATGCCATGAGATAGTGCAGCGACACAAAGATCAGATCGCGGTCATGCAGGTGCTTGCGCGCCACGTCCGTCAGGGCGCGCCAGCGGTCGCCCACATTTACGCCGAACATCTCAAGCCGCCAGAGCAGCGAGGAGCAATTGCAGATGTCGAGGTAGAAATCCGATTCAATATCCGAGGAAATCTGTTCGTCATAGAGTTTCAGGACCTGATCGAATTCGCCCCGTTCCAGATGGAACAGGCACTTGTGCCAATAGAGATGAAAGCGGAAGTTGTTGACCGTCGACCAGTCGCTTTCGAGCCCGGCAATCCATGCGATGCCTTCTTCCTGGCGCTCAGTCATTTCCATTACATGGGCAATGGAGTGGACGGACCAGGCGTCTTTCGGGTTCCGTTCGACAGCGGCCCGTCCATAACGTTCCGCCTTTTCGAACTGGCCCGATTCCTCCAGCCCGAAGGCATACATACCCAGCAGGAAACCATAGTTCGGGTGGTCCTTCGGCCAGAGCGGCAGGTGCCGCGCCATGGAGTCGCGCATTTTCCGGCCGTCTCCCGAATAGAAATGCGTGAAATGCGCCAGCCGAAGCGCCAGACCATCCATCGGATGATCCAGAAGAATTTCCTCCCAGATCGAAGTTGTCTTGTCCAGGTCTCCACGGCACCAGGCCGCCAGGGCGGCAGCATGCAGATTCTCGCGGTCGTTCGCACCCACCTTTTCGAGATGCGCATCCAGATCTTCCGAGATCGAGACCGCGCGGGCCGAGTGGTTGGAACTGCCCATCAGCTTTGCAAGATAACCTTTGGCACAGCGCGCCATGGGCATATCCGGGTCGCTCTCTGTCAAATCCTTCAGGATGGCGCCCGTCTCCCGGCGGAACCCCATGTAGGACGTGGTGAACCTGGAAATCGTCTCCACGCTGTCGGGAGCGCTCGCCGTGAATGCGAGGCCGTAGGGGTCAGAGTATTGTTTCATCGACATTCTGTTGTCCTCCCCGCGTCAGAATTTGTTCTGCGCATAGCCACTGCGGCTTTGCGGAGTCTTGATCCCCAGCACAGCACCTGCCACTTGTGTCTTGAGGATCTGCGCCGTACCGCCGCCGATGGTGAACATGCGCACGTCCCGGTACATTCTTTCAAGCGGTTCCTGATCACCGTATCCGCGTGCGCCGAACATCTGCAACGCATCGCTCACGACCTTGATCGCGCTTTCGGATGCAAATGCCTTCGCACGGGCGGCCATCATCATGTCGGGAAAGCGGTTGCCGTCCCATTCAGCCGATTGCGCCGCTTCGAACAACATCAGCCGGGAGGCGTGAACCTGCGCATCCATATCGGCAATCATCCATTGCAGACCCTGGAATTCGGCCAACGGCCGGCCAAACTGCTTGCGCTCGCCCAGATAGCGTTTTGCATGGTCCAGCGCGCCAGCCGCGACGCCCATCGCGATGGTGCCGGCGCCCACGCGCTGGCTGTTGTAGGCGGTCATGAGGTCGGCAAATCCCCGGCCAAACCCGGAAGGCGTGCTGAGCCGCATCTCCTCGGAAACCTCAAGATCAGAGAACCGCAATTCGGCTTCGGGCATCCCGCAAAGCCCCATGGTGCGTTCGCGGCGGGTAACCTCGAAACCCTTTGGGTCGATACCCTGCTCCGGGGCCACATGGACCAGGAATCCACCGATCCCCAGCTCCGTGCCGCCCTCGTCGAAGCATCGGGCAAAGATCAGATGGAGCTTCGAGACACCGCCGCCGGTGATCCAGTGCTTGCAGCCGTTCAGGACCCAACGGTCCCCCTTCCTGTCGGCGCGGGTCTGCATCTCGCTTGCGGCGCTTCCGGCATCCGGCTCCGTGATGCAGATCGCCGGCTTGTCCCCGGCCAGCACGATCGGCGCGCAGAACTCTCGCTGCTGGTCGGTGCCATAGGCCATGACGGCGCTGATGCCGCCCATGTTGGCTTCCACAAGGATGCGGGCGGTCAGCGTGCAGCTGCGCGCGGCTTCCTCGACCACCTGCGCAACCTGCAGAAAGCTGGCCCCGCCGCCGCCGAACCGCTGGGGGATGGACATCCCCATCAGCCCCGCCTTGGCCAGATCCCTGACCACGGGCCAGCAATAGCTGCGGGTCTGATCCCATTCGGCAGCGCGGCTGGCAATGTCCTTTGACAGGGCCTGCATTTTGCTCAGCCAGGGATTATCCGGCAGCCTGTAGGTGCTGAATGCGGTGTGAGTGTTCATCTGGTCCTCAAATCTTGCTGGGTTGCGCATCCGCCCAGAACGCCAGGGGCGTATCCGTGCCGAGTTTCGGCGGGGCGAACCTGTAGGTGACGGGGGTTCTGGACATTCGGATCGGATTGCCGATCAGGCTGACCGAACCGGACTGGGCGTATTCCTGCGCCATTTCGATCTTCATGCCGCGGGCACGGGCCTGGTCGCTTTCAAGCGCTTCCCCGACCGTGTTGATCGGCCCTCCGGGGATGCCCCGGTCTTCCATCCCCTTCAGCAGGTCGTCACGGGTGATATCCCGCAGTGTCTTGGCAATTAGCGAGACGATTTCCTTGCGGTTTTCGATCCGCAGGGGGTTGGTGACGAAACGCGGATCTTCAGCCAGGTCCGGCCGCCCGATCAACCCGCAAAACCGCTTGTACTGCTCATCATTCCCGACAGCGACGATCACATGGCCGTCGCGGACCTCGAAAACCTGATAGGGTACTATGTTCGGATGCTGGTTGCCCGCGCGTGTGGGCGAGGTGCCGGAGGTGAGGTAATTGGTGCCCTGGTTGGCCAGCATTGCCATTTGCACATCCGCCAGCGCCAGATCAATCAATTGTCCCTCGCCGGTCGCATCGCGGTGACGCAGCGCCGCCAGGATCGCAACGGAGGCGTGCAAGCCGGTGCAGAGGTCGGTGATGCCGACCCCGACCTTCATCGGCTCGCCGCCAGCCTCGCCGGTGATGCTCATCAACCCGCCAAACCCCTGCGCCAGCAGATCGTACCCCGGACGATGCGCATTTGGCCCGGTCTGCCCGAAGCCCGTGATCGAACACCACACCAGACGCGGCAGGCGTTCTGCCAGCTGGGAATAATCCAGCCCGTATTTCTTCAGCGCCCCGGTCTTGAAGTTCTCGACAACGACATCGGCGGTTTCCATCAACGCGAGAAGCCGCGCCAGATCCGCCGGGTCGTTGAAGTCAATTTCGACGGACCGCTTGTTGCGGTTGGCGGCAAGATAATAGGCGCTTTCCGTCGCGCGGCCTTCCTTCGGGGTGACAAAGGGAGGTCCCCAGGTGCGGGTGTCGTCACCAACACCCTTGCGTTCGATCTTGATGATATCCGCGCCAAGATCGCCAAGCATCTGGGTACAGGAAGGTCCGGCCAGAATTCGGCTGAGATCCAGAATCCGGAGATTGCCCAGGGATGCGTTGCTCATCAGGTTTTTCCTTTGACCATCTTTCGCTGATCATAGGGCCGTTAGATATTCATACGTTAGGTTGAAATTCTTTAATCTAATGTTGAAAAAACTTTCATTGCAGCTGGCAATCACCAGAGCCCGGATCAAGATGCGCAGCATCGCCCTGTGTGGTGAGGTTACACCAATGGAGTGTCGGTTTCCGTACCGCCATCTGCCTCCGCCGATTGCCCTTCAATCAGTGACAGCAGCACCTCATGTATCCGTTGCACAAGCTGTTTGCGCGGAGAGTTCCTTCGGCTCGCCAGAACGACTTCGCGGTTCAGCTCCCCGCCCTCCAGATCAATGGCCCTTATCCCGCGCGGAGGGGGAGCAAGCGCCCGTTTGGGCAGGATCGAAATGCCCAGATTGTGACGGACCAGCGCTTCGACACCTTCAAAGGAGTTCACATCCATTTTGGACAGGACATTGATCCTGTTCCTTTGCAGGTAAGCCTCCGCGCGACGGGACAGGGCGGTGCTGCGGGTGAACCATATGAAGGGCCGGGTGCGCAGGATCGTATGATAATCGTCCGATGTCTCCAGATCCGACACCCACAGCTGAAACGGTTCGCTGCAGACCGGCAAGGTTGCAAGGTTTGGATAAGATGCCCCCGGATCGGTCACCAGCGCCACATGGATCGACCCGTCCAGAACCATGTTGATCAGGTCATGGGACAGCCCGGCGATCAGTTCGATCTCAAGGTCCGCGTGTTCGACGCTGAGCCTGGCGAGTGTCGGCGCCACCAGCGTCTGGATGGTGGAGGGGGCAGCACCCACAGAGACCCTGCCGAAAAAACGGGTGGTGTCCGCCAGCGCCTGAATGTCGCTCACGACATCCTCCATCCGGCGCGCTTGTTCGACAAGGGCCAGCCCTTGCGGGGTCAGGATGGGCGGGCGCTTGGACCGATCAAGTATGGCGAACTGGAGTTCTTCCTCCAGCGCCTTGATCTGCAGGCTCACCGCCGAATGGCTGAGGTTGAGTTTCTTGGCGGCGGCGTTCAACGACGGGCTTTGCGCCAGTTCGACGACGGTTCGGAGGAAGCGCAGGTTCATGATCTCACGTTGCCGGTTTCATTGACGATACAGGTTCCGAATTCCGGCAGGTAACCGGAGAATTTGATTGCACCACCCGCCTTCATCCGGCGCTCAATGCATGAGAGACCGAGACGACGGGCTGCAACACTTTGGCGACAAATGCCTCCTCGTCGTTGCCAGCAAGGGGGACATGCGCGGATATTCCGGCGATGGCGGTTTTACCCCGCATCGCCGGGCATGCGATGGTCATCAGCCCCGGGGAGGTCTCCCGTTTGACAAGGGCATAGCCCCGCACGCGGCAGAGGTCGATTTCGGCCAGGATCTTCTCGGGATCGGTCAGAGAGAAGGGGGTGAGGGCCGGTATGGTAACCTGCGCGAGGTAGCGTTCCACGACCTGCCGGGGCTGCTGCGACAGGACACAGCGGCCAGCGGCGGACAGGCACAGCGGGATCTTTTTTCCCGGCAGCGTGTTTTCGAAATCGCCCGCATAGGCCGCGAGGCGGTGGACATAGATCATCGAATCCTGCAGCGGTATCGACATCGAAATGCTGACGCCCAGGGTTTCCCTGAGGTGCACAAGATGCGGCCAGGCGCGTTCGGCGAACTGGTTGCGAGAGAGGTAACTGAACAGCAGGTCGACGGTCTTGACCGTCAGACCGTAGCGCTTGGTACTCGGCTCCTTTTCAACGTAGCCGGCTTCGACAAGGGTTGCCGTCAAGCGTTGAAGCGTGGGTACGGTCAGGTCGGTCTTGCGCGACAGCTCGGTCAGCGACATCGCACCATAATGTGCCGACAGGGCCTCCAGCACCCGGAACCCGCGCGCCACCGAGGTCAGAAACCTTGGATCCTGCTTTTCGCCGTCCCGCTGCGCGTTGTCCAGAGCTTCGACCATTCTCATGACAGGTTGCATGCCCCGATTGAACAGGTGGCCTGCACTACCGCCTCGCCCAACCTGTGCCTGTCTTCGGAATCCTGGAACCTGGCCACGGGGCCGCTCAGAATGACCGCGCCGTACACCTGGCCATTTGTTCCGACAACAGCCGAACTGACAGAGGCGACGCCGGGCAGAACCTCCTCGCGCTGGTAAGCGTAGCCGTCGGCCTTCGCTTTCTGGATGGCCTCGGAGATAGAGGGCAGATCGACAAGCGTCTGGGATGTGATCTTCTTCAACCGTGATGCCGTGATAATGCGCTCCCGTTCCTCTGCGGGCAGGGCCGCCAGAATCGCCCGGCCGGAACTGGCATTGACCGCAGGCCAGCGTTTTCCCAACGGCGAGAGGGTCAGCCGCTCTTCCTGCGACGGGATACGGGACAGGTAGATGATATCGGTCCCTTCCAGCACGGAAAGGTGTGCCCGCATGCCGACTTTTTCGGAGAGGTCCAGCAGGAAGGGTGTCGCGGCCTCCAGCAACCGGTTGTTTTGCAGAAATCCATAAGCCGGACCCAGGCAGGATCGTCCCGGCACATAGCGGGCACCGTCGTCGTAGCGTTCCAGATACCCCAGCTTTTCAAGCGTATAGACGCTGCGTTGGGCGGAGCTTTTGGTTTGCCGGGTCAGATCGGCCATATCCTGAACCGTGAGCGCGCCAGTGTCGTTCTGAAAGGTCTCAAGCACCTGCAACGCCTTGAGAAGCGCGTTCGACCCCATCGCCAGGTTCCCCATTCTCTTCGGAAAGTTGAAGGGCATTAAAGCCGAACGGGCATCCCAGGTCAAAAATTATTATTGACCGCACAGTTTTGAGGATACTAGTTTGATATACAAAATACAAAATCGCTATACGATAAAAGCTGGGAAATTGTGAAACACTTGCTGAAGACGGCTCATGTGGCCCTGACCGGGTTCGCGCCGGTTCCGTGGTTCTGCCCGATCCCGACTTTCGTGACAGCAGTCGATTTCCAACCAGAGATATCGTCGCGCGTCATTCCCCGCCCGGGCGTAAGCCGCCGCACTTCGGCAGACGAAATGCGACGGGCGGACACAGGGCGTAAGGTTGCCCCGAAGGTGGCAACAACAGACACATTCAAACTTGGAGCACGGACTTGAAGATCGTATCGGCAGAAATCTACAGCGCAACCATCCGTCTTTCGGAGCGCCACAACACCAAGACCGGCTGGCGGCCGATCATCCTGAAACTGACGACCGACGAGGGGCTGACCGGCATCGGCGAGGTGGGTCTTGCCTATGGGGCCGCGCATCATGGCGGGGTCGGTGCCCTGCGCGATTTCGTCGAAGGCTTCGTCATCGGGATGGACCCGTTTGAACGGGAAAAGATCTTTGACACCCTGACCCGGCAGACCTTCTGGGGCGGTGCCTGCGGCCCGATCGTCAATGGCGCAATGAGCGCCATCGACATCGCCTGCTGGGACATCATCGGCAAGGCGCTGGACATGCCGGTCTGGAAACTGCTGGGCGGCAAGGTCAACGACAACCTGCGCACCTATGCCAGCCAGACCCAGTTCGGCTGGAATGACGGGATGGACCCCTGCGGCTCGGTCGAGGAATATGCGGCAGCGGCAATGCACGCGGTCGATGAAGGCTATGATGCCATCAAGGTCGATCCGGTGATGATCGACACGGAAAAGAAAATCCAGCCGCCGCTTACCCTGAAAGGCGCGCTGACCCGAGAGATCGTGGACCGCACGGTCGACCGGATGACTGCCATCCGCGAAGCCATCGGCCCGGATATCGACATTATCCTTGAACTGCATTCGCTGACCTCGATCACCGGCGGCCAGCGGCTGGTGGAAGCGCTGGAGCATCTCGATCTCTTCATGGTCGAAGAGGCCGTGAACTATAACAGCGCCCTCCCGGCCCGGGAACTCAAACAACGCATGCCCTCGACCCGCATGACCGGGGGAGAACGAATTTTCACCCGCTGGCAGTTCCGGGAATATCTGGAGGATGGCGCCTTCGACATGGTGCAGCCGGACTTCTGCCTTGTCGGGGGCATAACCGAAGGCAAGAAAGTCTGCGACATGGCACATATCTACGAGGTGACGGTGCAGGGGCATGTCTGCGGCACGCCGATCTCCACCGCCGCTGCCCTGCATGTGGAGGCCTCCATCCCGAATTTCGAGATCCACGAGCATCACATCTATTCGACGCTGGAAGGCAACCGGAACATCTGTCTGCAGGATCTTCAGCCGGTAAAGGGACGCTTTGCCGTGCCGGACGGGCCGGGGCTCGGCGTGGAACTGAACGAAGAGTTCATGCGCAAGCATTCAAACGTTATTACTCTGTCCTGAAAAGAACCCGCGGGCCACGCCGCGGTCCCGGCCCGCGAACCCCGACAAAGGAAATTCCGATGGCACAACGGATCCCGCATTGCACTCATTGGGGTGCATTCACCTGCCTGGTCAAAAACGGCCGCCTTGTCGGCACGGAGCCGTTCAAGGGCGATCCGGACCCGTCCCCGATCATTCCTTCGGTGACGGAATGGACCAAGACGGACCGTCGCATCCTGCAACCGATGGTGCGCGAGGGCTGGCAACCCGGCGGTGCCGTCGGCAATCGGGCCCGCAACGGGAATGACAGGTTCATCCCGGTAAGCTGGGAGGAGGCGCTTTCGCTGGTGGCCGGGGAAATAGGGCGCATCAGCCAGGATCACGGAAACGCCTCGATCTTTGCCGGCTCCTACGGCTGGACAAGCTGCGGGCGGTTCCACCATGCGGCGACCCTGCTCAAGCGGATGCTGAACCTCGTGGGCGGCTATACCGGCCATGTCGATACCTATTCAATTGCTGCAGGTCCGGTGATCCTGCGGCATGTTCTGGGCAGTGCCGACGCCTGCTCTGGCCGGGCGACAACCATGGATACGCTGCCCGGCAACACAGAGACCCTGGTGGTGTTTGGCGCTCTCACCCCCCGCACAGCCCAATCCGAAGCCGGGGGTCTGGCCACGCATCTGCTGCCCGAGATGCTGAGAAAGCTGCGCGAGGCCGGGGTCAGGATCGTCCACGTCTCGCCTTGCAAGGACGATCTGCCGGACTGGATGGAGGCCGATTGGTGGCCGATCAGACCAAACACCGATGCGGCCCTGATGCTGGGGCTGGCGGGTGAAATCCTGGGCGATGGCCGCCACGATCAGGACTTTCTGGATCGCCATACCAGCGGGGCCGGGCAGTTTCTCGATTACCTTTCGGGAAAGACGGATGATGTCGAGAAGAACGCGGAATGGGCCGAAGCGATCACCGGCATTCCCGCCGCGCAGATTCGGGACCTGTCCAGGAGCCTGACCGCCACCCGCAGTTTCCTGACGCTGAGCTGGGCCTTGCAGCGGGCGCATCATGGCGAGCATGTCTATTGGTCGGCGCTGGGGCTTGCCGCGCTGATCGGGCAGATCGGGCTGAAGGGCGGCGGCGTCGCCTATGGCTTCGGGTCGCTCAACGGGGTCGGCGGCCCGTTCGGGGAAGGAGTCTCACCCGGTATGTCACAGGGGCCGAAGCCCATCGACAGTTTCATTCCGGTGGCCCGCATCAGCGACCTGCTGTTGTCGCCGGGGGCGCCCTTCACCTATCAGGGTGAGACCCACAGCTATCCGGACATCCGGCTGGTCTATTGGGCGGGCGGCAACCCCTATCACCATCATCAGGACCTCAACCGCCTGCAAGAGGCCTGGCAGCGCCCCGAAACCATCATCGTGCAGGATCCAATGATGACGGCGACGGCGCGCCGTGCCGATATCATATTGCCCGCCACCACGTCGCTTGAGCGCAACGATATCGCCGGGTCACGGCGCTCTGAACATTATGTGGCAATGCACAAGGTGATCGAGCCGATGGGCAAGGCCCGTTCCGACTACGAGATATTCAGCGCCCTCGCGCGCCATCTGGGGGTCGAGGCGGCTTTTACCGAGGGGCGGGACGAGATGGGCTGGATCCGCCATCTCTACCAGCAAAGCGCGGATTACATCCGCACCGCCACCGATACCCGGCTGCCAGATTTCGATGACTTCTGGGAACAGGGCTGGGTGCAGGTGCCGATGACAAGGGACAACACCTATCTGGCCGCGTTCAGGGACGACCCGGCGGCCAACCCGCTGCAAACGGAAAGCGGGAAGATCGTGCTTGGCAGCAAAAAGCTGGCCGAGCTGGACCTGCCCGGATTTCCCAGCCATCCCGCCTGGCAGGAGCCTGCGGAATGGCTGGGAATGGCACAGGCAGATGAGATGCTTCACCTCATCTCCAGCCAACCGCCGGGCCGCCTGCACAGCCAGCTTGAAACCGGCCCATCCAGCCTTGAGCAGAAGCGCAAGGGACGCGAACAGGTGCGGATGCATCCGGCAGACGCCCGGGCGCGTCAGATCGGGGAGGGGGATACCGTGCGGCTGTGGAACGCGCGCGGCCAATGCATCGCAACGGCCCATCTGACCGAGACCCTGCGTCAGGGCGTTCTGGTGCTGCCAGTCGGGGCCTGGCTGACGCGGGATCCGGAGAGCGGGCTCGACCTGTCGGGCAATCCCAATGTCCTGACCCTCGACATTCCGACCTCGGCCTTCGGGCAGGGGCCATCGGCGCAAACCTGCATGGTCAATGTGGAGGTCGTGGCGGCGAACACCCGCGACAGCTCCGAGGTCTACCAGCAAGAGATCGACGCGCTGGTCCGCCAGGGCAGCGGCTGATTTCCCCGCAGGCCCGGAAGGTTGAACCCGCAATGACCGAAATCACTCTCCCAAAGGACAATACATGACAGACAAACCCATCAGCCGCTATCCGACACCGGCGCTTGAGGACATGCCCGAGGACATCCGCGAAACGATCCTTGGCGTGCAGGAGAAAGCAGGCTTCATCCCCAACGTGTTCCTGACCCTCGCACACCGCCCGGAAGAGTTTCGCGCCTTCATGGCCTACCACGACACCCTGATGGAAAAGGACAGCGGGTTGACCAAGGCGGACCGCGAGATGATCATCGTCGCCACCTCCAACGACAATGGCTGTCAGTATTGCGTGGTTGCCCATGGCGCGATCCTGCGCATCCGGGCAAAGGATCCGCTGATTGCCGATCAGGTGGCCATCAACTACCGCAAGGCCGACATTACGCCGCGCCAGATGGCGATGCTGGATTTTGCCATGAAGGTCTCGAACAATGCCCAGGCGATCTGCACGCGGGATTTCGAAGACCTGCACGCGCATGGTTTCACCGATGAGGATATCTGGGACATCGCCGGTGTGACCTCCTTCTTCGGCCTGTCGAACCGGATGGCGAATTTCACGTCAATGCGGCCGAACGCGGAATTCTACACCATGGGAAGATAGACGCCCCGGCGGCGGGGCGCCTGTGTGTTTTTACAGGTCCTCGCCTTTTCGTATCGCAGCTTCGATTTCCCTGATCTCCTCTGCGCCCAGCCCGTAGTCGCGGGCAGCGGTCTCGGCAGAGATATAGCCACGCGCAAGATCGCGCCGGACCAGAGCCTTGTCGCGGCTCTTGGGGTCGCCGTAGCCGGCCCCACCGGGGAAGGCCATGACGACCTTCCTGCCATGGGGAACAAACTGCTTGCCCTTCACGCGCATTTCCGTGCCATCGTCCAGCGCGATGGTGGTGGGCGCGCCGTTCAGGCCGCCGCGACTGCCCCGTGCCGGATGCTGGCCCCGGTCAAACATGGCCTGAATGTCGAATTCATGCCCTTCCATCGCGCCCACTTCCATGAACTGACCCAGCCCGCCACGCGTCCGGCCCGCGCCGCCGCTGTCGGGGCGCAACTCCTTGCGCCAGATGATGACCGGGCCTGCGTGCTCTGTCGCCTCGATCGGCATGGTCATCACACCGGAGGGGAAGGCGGTTGCGTTCAACCCGTCGAACTCGGGCCGCGCCCCTGAACCGCCGGAGTTGAAGGTCAGCACCTCGGACCGCCGCGCATCGGCGGGCGCGGGCCCATCGGACCGGGGCCGGAGCGAGACCTGAAAGTTGCACAGACAGCCCGCGCCCTCCGCCGGGACAAGGCCAGGCACGATCTTGTCAAAGGCGTTGAACACCGTGTCCGGCACGAAGTGGCCCACGATATGTCGCAGCGCGACAGGCGCGGGATGCACCGCGTTGACGATGGTGTTCTCCGGCGCTTCGATCTCGAAGGGGGCCAGAGAGGCATGGTTGTTCGGGATCTCCGGCGCAATCGCCACTTTCAGCGCATAGCAGGCATAGGCCTTGGTATAGACCAGCGGGCAGTTGATGCCCTTCTTGTCCAGCCCGCTTGTCCCGGTGAAATCAGACACGATCCGGTCTTCATGCACCGTAACCTTTACCTTCAGCGTGATCGGCACATCGAAGCCGTCAACGGTCATCTCACCCTCCGCCGAGGTGCGGGGCAGGGCGGCAATGCGCTCCAGCGTGGCGCGGCGGGAGTTGTCGAGGATGAAGGTCGCGATCCCCTCCAGATCCGCCAGATCGAATTCCGTCATCATCTCGATCAGCCGGCGATGGCCGATCCCGTTGCAGGTCGCCAGCGCGTACATGTCGCCGATCAGCTGGTCGGGTTCGCGCACGTTGCCACGCACAATCCGGATCAGGGTTTCGTCCACCTCACCGCGTTCGGCGAACTTCATGATCGGCAGATAGAGACCCTCCTCATAGACACTGGCCGCATCTGCACCAAAACCGCGACCGCCGATGTCAACGATATGGGCGGTACAGGCAAAGAAGCCGACGAGGACACCCTTGTGAAAGGAGGGCGTGACCATGGTGATGTCGTGCAGGTGGCCGGTGCCTTCCCAGGGATCATTGGTGAGGTAGACGTCGCCCTCGAACATGTTCTGGCGGCCGATCCGCCGGATGAAATGCGCAACCGCATCTGCCATGGCATTGACGTGCCCCGGCGTCCCCGTCACCGCCTGCGCCAGCATCCTGCCATGGGTGTCATAGACGCCCGCCGACAAATCGCCTGCCTCGCGGACGCTGGTGGAAAAGGCCGTGCGGACAAGCGCCTGTGCCTGTTCCTCGACCACCGAGATCAGACGGTTCCACATCACCTGGAACGAGACATTGGAATGTTTGGTTGCCATCGTTCAGGCTCCTTTCAGGACAATGTCGATACAGCCATCGGGCCGTTGAATGGCAGCGCGGCTGTCGGGAATGATGATCGTGGTTTCGTCTTCGGTCAGCGCGGCGGGGCCCTGCACGGTATGGCCGGATTTCAGATTGCTCCGTTCCACCACCAGAGCCGAGGCAAATGCCCCAAGACCCGCGTCAAAAAGCTGCCTTGTGCCGCTGGCGTCCGCAACAGCGCGGCTTTCGGTAGCCTCCACGGGTGCCACCTTTTCCGGCGGCGTCGTGGCGTTGACCGACCAGACCGTGATCTCGATATCCATGCCGGACACCGTGCGCCCGAAGAGTTTGGCATATTCCTCTTCGAACCGCGCGAGGAATGTGGCGGCGTCGGGGTTCATCGCCTGGGCTTCGGTCAGGCCGATGGGAATCTCCCAGCCCTGTCCTGCGTACCGCATGTAGACCTTGAACTCCGCCAGGATCGGGCTGACCTCATCGCAGGTCCGCACGAAACCGGTGGCCTCGTCCCGCAGCTCGGTCAGCAGATCACGGATCAGGCTCTCGTCAAAGTCGCTCAGCCGCATGTAGACGGAGCGGTTGGCCTCAAAGCTGAAAGGCGCGCGCAGAAAGCCGATGGCCGAACCGACACCGGCACCGGGCGGCACGATCAGACGGTTCACACCCAGTTTCTCACAGAGCCGCCCGGCGTGCAGGGGGGCGGCGCCGCCGAAGGCGATCATCGTGTATTCGGACAGGTCTTCGCCATTCTCCACCGCATGAACCCTTGCGGCATTGGCCATGTTCTCATCCACCATTTCGGCGACGCCAAAGGCAGCCTCCACCGCTTCCATATCCAGCTTGCTGCCGATGTAGGCATTCAAAGCATCATGCGAATTCGCGGTATCCAGCCTGATCGTCCCGCCCGCGAAATTGTCGGGGTCAAGCTTGCCCAGAACCAGATCGGCATCGGTCACCGCGGGGCGTTCACCGCCGCGCCCATAGCAGGCAGGGCCGGGTTCGGACCCGGCGCTTTCCGGTCCGACGCGGATCTGGCGCATCGTATCCACATGCGCCAGTGATCCGCCGCCCGCGCCGATCTCGACCATGTCGATCACCGGGATCGAAATCGGCATGCCCGAGCCCTTCTTGAACCGGTAAGTCCGCGCAACCTCGAACACCCGGCTGGTCTTGGGTGTCTGGTGCTTGATGAGGCAGATTTTGGCGGTGGTGCCCCCCATGTCAAAACTCAGCACCTTGTCCAGCCCGTAGCGCGCCGCGATATGCGCGGCAAAGACAGCACCCCCGGCGGGGCCGCTTTCAACCAGACGCACAGGGAAATCGGCTGCGTTCTGAATCGAAATGATGCCACCCCCCGAATGCATCAGGAAAATGCGGCAATCGACACCCTCGTCGCGCAGACGGTTTTCGAGCCGACCGAGATAGGAGGCCATCAACGGCTTGATGAAGGCGTTAGCGACCACCGTGTTGAAGCGTTCGTATTCGCGCATCTGGGGCGAAACTTCGGAAGAAATCGACACCGCCACATCGGGAAGACGTTCTGCCAACACATCGCGGATCAGGCGCTCGTGATCGGGGTTGAGATAGGAATGGATCAGACCGACCGCGACACTTTCGACATTTGCTTCCGCAATCTGGTCGGCAACGGCCTCGACCGCCGCGCGGTCAAGCGGGATCATGACCTCGCCGCGCGCATTGACCCGCTCAGACACCGTGAAACGCATCTGACGCGGCAGCAATGGTTCGGGAAGTGTCAGGTTCAGGTCATATTGCTCAAATCTGCTTTCCGTCCGCATTTCGATCACATCGCGGAACCCTTCCGTGGTGATCAGCGCCGTCTTTGCACCGCGCCGTTCAATCAGCGCATTGGTCGCCAGGGTGGTGCCATGGATGATCTGCCCGATATCGCCCGGTGCAATCCCCGCCTTGGCGCAGACCTGGTGCATGCCGTCGATGATCGCATTCTCAGGGGCCGCATAGGTGGTCAGCACCTTGGTAGAGTAGGGCACGCCGCCTTTTTCCAACACGACATCGGTAAAGGTTCCGCCAATGTCGACGCCAAGACGAATTGTTGCTGACTTCATTCTATCTCTCTTTCACGATCGGGCAAAAAGATGGTCTCTGACCCGGCGCAGCTGCGTGTCATGTCGGGCGCTGCGGCGGGGGTGAACTTGCCCCGAGGTTGCACAGACCGCAGATCAAGACAAATTCTTATATCTTCTAAGGGTGATAAATTTTCTTGATCTATTCATCCCAGGCATCTGCAGTCTCAATCGCATATCCGGCGGCCACCGAAACAAACCTCGGCACGCGGCTGTCATCGAAGCGTGCGTGAAACTCAAGCGCGGTTGGCAGCCAGTCCGTCGCGACTTCAACCAGGTTCCCCGCCTTCAGCTGGTCGCGGACCAATGCGGCGGGCAAGAGGGCAAAGCCCACGCCGTCAATCGCCATCTGGACGCAAGAGGCAAGGCTGCTGGAATAGACGATCTGATCCGTCGCCAGGTTTCCAGCCTCGGCAAATTTTGCCAGTTCCCGCGTGGCCAGCGTGTGCCTGCCGTGGGTAAGAACAGGAGATTTCAGCAAAGCCGTCATCGGCCTGTGCCCGGCGTTGTCTCCGGCCAGTTCCGGCGCTGCAATCCAGGCGTAGCGGTAGGTCCGCAGCGGCAGCGCGCTGCCGATATCGTAGTCGAAGGGCCCGATCTGCAAAGCCAGGTCGATCTGACCCGTTGCAAGCTGCTTTTCGATCTCGGAGGAGAGGCCGACCTCCAGTTCGACCCCAACCGAGGGATAGACCTCTCTGAACCGGCGCAGAAAGGCATGCAGCCAGGTACAGGCGATCAGCTCCGTAACCCCAAGCCGCAGCCGGTCCTCCACAAGATCCCGCCGCTCGGCCGCTTCGAGAAAGGCTTCGGCATTCCATAGCACCTGTCGCGCAGAAACCAGCAGCGCCTTGCCTTTTTCGGTCAGCCTGACGGAACCCGCGTCGCGATGCATGAGGATGACACCAAGATTTTCCTCCAGTGAGGAAATCCGGCTGGAGATATTCGGCTGTGTCGTGCCGAGAATGGCTGCGGCCTTGCGAAAGGACCCCATGTCAACGACGCCGACAAAGGCTTCCAATTGCTTCAGGGTGATGCGGCTTTTTATCATTTGCCCAGATTCGATCACCTTTCTGGATCATTCGTCAAGGTCGAACAGATGCGCTTTTGGTGGCAAACGCGGAGAGGCCAAAGGCGCGCGCAGCAGGCAACGAAATAAATTACATAACTATGCTTATCGGGAATAGATCACATCTTGTCTCGATGTAAGCCTACCTGAGCCTGCCGCATTTTTCAGCCCGGCGGTTTTTCAGGCCACCGGGCTGAAAAATCTTGATCCCGTCGGCGCTACGCGGCTTTCCTGCCGCGGGTCAGGCGCGCGATGATCACAAAGAAGAACGGCACGAAAAGCACACCGAATATCGTTGCCGCGATGGTCCCTGCCAGAACCCCGCTGCCGATCGCCGTGCGCCCGCCAGATCCGGCACCGCTGCTCAGCACCAGCGGCAATACCCCCAGCGAGAAGGCCATCGATGTCATGATGATCGGTCTGAACCGCTGCCTTGCTGCATCCAGCGCGGCTTCGATGATGCTCTCGCCTTCCTGGCGCAGGTCGCGGGCGAATTCCACGATCAGAATGGCATTCTTGCCGGTCAGGCCGATCACTGTCAGCAGGCCGACCTGAAAGAACACGCCGTTTTCGAAACCGCCCAGCCAGGCACCGGTCAGCGCCCCCAGAACCCCGATTGGCATGGCCAGCATCACGGCAAACGGAATCGACCAACTTTCGTAAAGTGCCGCCAGCGCAAGGAAGATCGCCGCCAGCGAAAGCGCATAGAGCAACGGTGCCTGATTTCCGGATTCCTGTTCTTCAAGCGACAGGCCCGTGGGCGCGATGGCAAAGCCGGGAGGAAGCTGGCTTGCCAGCCGCTCCAGCTCTACCAGCCCTTCCCCGGTGCTGGCGCCAGCTGCGGGCGATCCCTGCATCTGCATCGCCGGGACCCCGTTGTAGCGGCTTACACCCTGCGGGCCGAAGCTCCAGCTTGCATCGGTGAAATTCGCGAAAGGAACCAGACCACCGCTGGAATTGCGCACGCGCCATTTCTTCAGGTCCGATGGCAGCGCCCGCGCGTCGGCTTCGCCCTGCACATAGACCCGTTTGATGCGGCCTTCGTCGATGAAATCGTTCACATAGCGTCCCGCCCAGGCGATGGTCAGCAGGTTCCCGACGTCACTTGCCGTCACACCCATTGCCCCGGCACGCCGCCAGTCGATGTCCAGATTGAACTGTGCCGCATCTTCCAGCCCGCTTGGGCGCAGCGAGGCGATCAACGGGCTTTGAGCGGCCATGCCCAGCAATTGGTTGCGCGCATCCAGAAGCTGCTCATGGGTCTGTCCGCCCCGCGCCTGCAGGTAGAAATCGAAACCAGACACGTTCCCCAGTTCGATCACCGAAGGCGGCACGACCGGAAAGACCATCGCATCCCTGATCTGGCTGAACGCGCCAAAGGCGCGCCCTGCAAGGGCTTGCGCGCTGAGGTTCGGCGTGGTGCGTTTGTCCCAGTCTTTGAGCCGGACAAAAACAAGGCCCATGTTCTGCCCCTGCCCGCCAAAGCTGAAGCCGACAACGCCAAAGACCGATTCAACCATCTCGGTTTCCTGTGTGAGATAGTAATCCTCGACCTGTTTGATCACGTCGAGCGTGCGGTCTGCCGTTGCCCCGGTGGGCGCCTGTACAAGCGTAAAGAGAATGCCCTGATCCTCATCCGGCAAAAAGCCCTGTGGCGTCCGCAGGAACAGAGCGCCCATCGCCGCAATGATCGCCAGATAGAATATCCCGCTGAGGAACGGATGCCGGACGATGCCCCCGACAAGCCCGGTATATCCGCCGCGCAAGCGGTCAAAGCCGCTGTTGAACCATTTGAACGGACCCCGCTTTTTACCGTGGCCATTGGATTTGAGCAGCGTCGCGCAGAGCGCGGGCGTCAGCGTGAGTGCAACAACGACAGAGAGCGACATGGCCGAAATGATGGTCACCGCAAACTGTTTGTAGATCACACCGGTTGAGCCGGGAAAGAAGGCCACGGGAACAAAAACCGCAGACAATACCACCGCGATGCCCACCAGCGCGCCGGTGATCTGATCCATCGACTTGCGGGTCGCCTCGACCGGGCTCAGACCCTCCTGCTCCATGATCCGCTCGACGTTCTCGACCACGACAATCGCGTCATCCACCAGCAAACCGATGGCCAGCACCATGGCAAGCATGGTCAACGTATTGATCGAGAAACCAAGCACCGCCATCACGCCGAAAGTGCCCAGCAGCACCACCGGAACGGCCAGTGTCGGGATCAGTGTTGCGCGGAAGTTCTGAAGGAACAGGTACATGACCAGGAAAACCAGCACGATGGCTTCCACCAGCGTCTTGATCACCTCTTCGATGGAGATGGTGACAAAGGGCGTGGTGTCGAAGGGCACGACATAGGTGACCCCTTCGGGAAAGAACGCTGCCAGTTCCTCCATGCGGGCTTCCACCGCATTCGCCGTTTCAAGCGCATTGGCCCCGGGTGCCAGGCTCAGCGCCATGCCGGTAGAGGGGTTGCGGTTGTAGCGCGAGATGGTGGCATAGCTTTCCGCGCCGATTTCGACCCGTGCCACGTCATTGACCAGCACCAGCCCGCCGTCGGTTTCTGCGCGCAGCACGATCTGGCGGAAATCCTCGGGCGTGCGTAACAGCGATTGCGCCGTGATTGTCGCGTTCAGCTGCTGTCCCTCAACCGACGGCAGTGAACCAAAGGCCCCCGCGGAAATCTGTGCGTTCTCGGCAGAGACGGCGGCAACAACATCGCCGGGGGTCAGTTCGAATGCCGCCAGTTTGGCGGGATCCAGCCAGATGCGCATGGCATATTGGGCACCAAATACCTGGACACTGCCCACCCCCTCGACCCGGCTGAGTTCATTGACCAGGTTGGTGGTCAGGTAGTCGCCAAGATCGGTGGCGTCGAGCTTTCCATCTTCGGAAATCAACCCGATCACCATCAGGAAGCCGGAGGAGGACTTCTGCACCGTCACGCCCTGCCGTTGCACGACCTCCGGCAGCAATGCGGTGGCCTGGGCCAGCTTGTTCTGGACCTGAACCTGCGCGATATCCGGATCGGTTCCGGTCTCGAAGGTCAGGGTCACGCTGGAACTGCCGGAAGATGTCGAATTGGACGAGATGTATCGCAGCCCGTCCAGCCCGGTCATCTGCTGTTCAACCACCTGGGTGACGGTATTGGCCACCGTATCGGCAGAGGCGCCCGGATAGGCCGCATTGACCGACACCGTAGGCGGCGCGATCTGCGGATATTGCGCAACCGGCAAGGTCAGGATGGACAGGATGCCCACGCCCATGATGAAAATCGCGATGACCCAGGCAAAAATCGGTCGGTCGATGAAAAAACGTGCCATGGGTTTCCCGGCTCTTGATTATTCGGTTTGTGTTGCCGCGGGTGCGGCGGGCGCATCCCCGGATGCGGCTGGCGCAGCGGCGTCAGGCTCCTCCGGTGTGACGGTGGCACCCGGGCTGGCCATCTGCAGCCCGACCGTCACGATCCTGTCACCCGCATTCAGCCCGTCCGAGACCACCCAGTCACCGCCCATGTCCTGCACAACGGTCAGCTGCCGCGCCTCCACCACATTTTCTGCCCCCACGACCATGGCAACGGGCTGCCCGCGCCGGTTGCGGCTCACGGCCTCTTGCGGCACCAGGAAAACCGCCTTGGCGATACGTGTCGGCATTTCCACCTGGACATACATGCCCGGCAACAACAGCTTGTCGGGGTTGTCGAAAGACATGCGCAGAACCACGACGCCCGTCTGTTCGTTCACATCCGGCTCTGCCGCAGTCAGCCTGCCCTTCTGGTCATAGACACTGCCGTCAGCCAGGGTCAGGCTGACCTCGGCCATGCTGTCACCCATCCGCGCCCCGGCATTGCCACGCCGCCATTCGATGATCTCTGCGGCGGATTGGGTCACATCGACATAGACGGTATCTATGTTGCGGATCACAGCCAGCGGGCTGGCCTGACTGGCCGTCACCAATGCGCCCTGACTGGTCAGCGACCGGCCGATCTCTCCCGACAGGCGGGCCTTGATCTTTGTCCTGTCCAATTCGATCTGCGTCGCATTCAGCTGCGCGCGGGCGGCCTGCAACCCGGCCAGGGCGGAATCCCGCGCCGCAATTGCCGTATCAAGCGCCGCGGTGCTGGACACATTGCGCGAGGCGAGCTCCTGCTGGCGGACTTCTTCCTTTTGCGCCGCGTTCAGCTGCGCCTGGGCCTGTGCAACGGCGGCCTCAGCCTGTGCCACTGCCGCCTGATAGCTTGCCGGGTCGATGGTATAAAGCACATCACCCGCTTCGACGCGTCCGCCTTCCTGGAACAGCCGGTCCGTCACAATCCCGGCGACTTGCGGGCGCACCTCCGCCATGCCGGAGGCCACGACACGCCCCGGCAATGTGGTGGTCAGGGTCAGGTCCTGTGGCTGAACGGTCTGCACCGTGACGGTGGGGGGCGGCCTGCCCTGCTGTTGCGCGGCCAGGGGAAAACCGGCCAGGGCCAGCATCACGAACAGGGGCGTCAACAGCCGAAGAATATGGATCGAAGGCATGGTATCAGGTCCAGTCGGGTACTTTATGGATGTGTTATGATTTAATTGGCGCGCTGCTTCAATGCAGCAAAGCATGATGGATCCAGAGTCTAGGTCGTGTTGACATTCATTGTCACCCACCCGTTTCAGTCCAAAATTGCTCAGTTCCAGGCAAGAGAGCGCAGGAATAGCCAGCTATTTCAAGCTCTCTTAACGCAGAAATGGGCAATTTTGGCGAAACCCCTGCGGGGCGCGGCGGATTTTGCCTCTGCCATCCCGGATGTTCGC